>NZ_JBDPMC010000121.1:0-14801 GCF_039871625.1 Micromonospora sp. B11E3
GGTCGATACCCACTCCATACATAACCAGATTCCCCTCGCCGAGCCCGCCGCCGTTACCATGCAACAACGTTGTAGCTGGTTAACGGCGCCATCACGATACGCCGCAGTATTCTGGGTCACAAGATCGCGGTTGTTGACATCGGGAGACGATCCATGGACGTTGCGGTTGCCGACGACGGCGCGCTGTTCCGGGAGGGGCTGCAACTGCTGCTGTCCGCGGCGGGGCACCAGGTGGTCGGCTGCGTGGAGGATGGCGACCGACTGCTGGAGTTGCTGGCCCGTACCCCAGTCGACGTGGCCATCATGGACATCAGAATGCCGCCAGGCGCGGACGGCGGACTGCAGACCGCCCAGCGCGTACGGGCGGAATATCCCGACGTCGGGCTGCTGCTGCTGTCCCAGCACGCCGAGGCGCACTACCTGTTCCGGCTGCTGGAGATCGGCACCGAGCGGATCGGGTACCGGCTCAAGGACCAGGTGGCCGGGGTGGCCGTGCTCGCCGACACGCTGGTGCGCATCGCCGCCGGTGAGATCGTGATCGAGCCGGCGCTGGCCGCCAACCTGGTGGACCGGCCGAGCCCCCCGGTACGCAGTGTGCTGGCCGATCTCACCGACCAGGAACGCGCCGTGCTGCGACTGATGGCGGAAGGACGGTCGAATTCCGCGATCGCGACGGAGTTGTTCCTGTCGGTGAAAACGGTCGAGAAGCGGATCGCGAGCATTTTCACCAAGCTGAATCTGCCGGCTGAGTCGGCCGCGCACCACCGGCGGGTCCTGGCGGTGCTCGCGTACATGCGCTCGAACCAGATGGCGGGCTAGCACCGTGCCCCGGAACACGGACAGCGAGTCGGGGCGCCCACCCCGCCCGACCGGGCCGTTCACCGCCCTGGCCCGGCTGGTGTCCTCGGGTGCGCTGCCCGCGCCGGCCGGGCCGCGGGACCCGCTTGGCGGATACCGGCCGATCCTGCGTACGCTGCTGGGCGAGCTCGCCCGGGCCCAAGCGGTGCGCTACGCGGCGCTGTGGCTGCCGGAGGAGACGGCACCCGGCACCGGTGCCTCATCATGGACAGCCGAGATCGCGTGGCGGTCCCGGCGCTGGATGCTGGGTGCGCTGCCGGACCCGATAGCCGACCCGGACCTGCTGCTCGGCACGGCCGGTGTGGTCGCGACCGCGGACGTGACCGCGAGCGGCGCCCGGTACGGGGTGCTGGTGCTGGCATACCCGGAGAATCCCCGGTCCCCGCTGGCCGCGGCGGCGCCGCTGGGCGAGACAGCGGTGTGCGTCGGCCTGCTGCTGCGGCAGGCGGGCCACCGCGCGGCGTGCACCGCCGCCCGGGCCCGGGTCGACCGGGCGGTACGGCGGGTCAGCGCGACCCAGCTCGAGCTGCTCACGGTGCAGGCGGTGGAGCGCGACCGGCTCGCCACCGCGGTCACCGCGACGCCCGGCCGGCAGCTTCGGACGATCCTGGACCGCACCGCGGACCTGGAGCGGGCGCTGCGCGCCGGCTCACCGCAGGCCACGGCGATCGCCGGCGGCATCCGGGCCGGGCTGGGCGAGATGATCGAGCAGTTCCGGGCCGTTGTCCGCGGGGTGTACCCGCAGGTGCTGCGCAGTACCGGCGTGCGCGCGGCGCTGGAGGAGGTCACCGCGGCGCTGCCGGTGCCGGTGGTCCTCCGCGGGGAACTGGGCCGGCGCCAGGGCTGGGAGGTCGAGTCCGGGCTGTACCAGGCCGGTGCGTCCGCGGCGGCGGCGCTGGGCGCCAGCGGTGGCGAGCAGCCGGTGCACCTGGAACTGGGCCGGTCCGACGGTGTGCTGACGATCCACGCGCAGCGGGCCGGCGCCGACCCGGCCCGGGTCGCCGCGGCGCTGCGGGACGACTCCCGGCGGCTGGCCGCGCTGGGCGGCCGGCTGCGGGTGGAACGGGCCGGTCGGGGCGCGCCGACCGTGGTGGACATCCTGCTGCCGGAGCGGCTCGGCGGCGACGGGCCGGAGCCCGCGCGTACCGCCGCGCCGGAGCCGGCCGGGCCGCAGCCGGGCGAGGCCACCGCAGCCGCACCCGAGCTGCCGGCCGGTGTTACCGCGCGCCGGCTGCTGACCCTGCTCGTGACCAGCCGGGAGGCGCCCGCGGACAGCCAGCCGTTGCGGGTCGCAATCGAGCGGCAGGACGGTCGGACCCGGGTGGTGGTGGTCGGCTCCTCGGCACCTGAGCTGATGTCGGTGCTGTACGAGCCGGCCGGTACCGCCCGATGGGATCCATCGGCCGGGGTGGCCCCGCCGACCGGTTACCAGTACCAGCCATACCCGAGGGTCACGCTGGACCCGGCGCCCGGGGCGCCCCCGTGGCGGCCAATCCGGTTGCCCGACCGGTCCGGCGCCGCGTGGCCGGGCGCAGCGGCCGGGGCGGACCGCATCCTGGTGGAGGGTCCCGTGGACGCGCTGCGCGGGCTGCGGCTGCTGCACCACCGCGACCGGGTCGACGCCGACCTCGCGGCCCGGCTGCGCCACTGGTCGGGTACTGCCGACGGGCCCCCGGACGCGGTCGTGCTGGTGCTGTCCGGGCCGGGCAGCGCGGCGGAGTTGGAGTTCCTGGCCGCCCTGCGCTCGCCGGGCGGGGACGGTTTCCCCCCGGTGACGATCTGCGCGCTGCGCGAGGGTACCGCCGCGACGGCCGGATCACAGCAGCAGCTGAGGTCGATGTGCGACGCGACCGTGGACTGGCGTGCGGCCCCGGGCGGCGGTAGCGCGATCGAGGTGGTCCTGCGCGCCCGGGTACGCGCCTGGGCGGCGGTACTGGCCGCCCGGTGGGCGCTGCGCGCACTGGCGGCCTGCCTGATCGCGGGGGAGCTGGACGGCCAGTTCGCCCGGGCGGTGGAGGCGGCCGTCGCGGGCGCGTACGAGGTGGCCGAACTGGACCTGTTGCAGGCGCTGCAGGGCCGGCGGATCCGGCTGCCGCGCGGGCAGGACGAGGCGCTGCGCCTGCTCGGTGCGCACGGCCTGGACTCGCGGTCCCGGCTCGGCCTGGCCGACGACGCCGGCTCGGGGCAGGTGGCCCAGGCCGCGAGCAGGGCGCTGGTGTTCTGGCGGACCCAGTCCATGGCGCCGGACTCGGGACCGGCCGGGCGCGGTGCGTGCGCGCTGCTGGTACGGACGTGCGAGCGGCTGCTCACCGACGGCGTCGGGTGACCGGCGTGAGGCACCACGGGCGGGCGGCCCGGCGGTACCGGCGGGACGGCTCAGCTCGCCACGAACCCGCTGACCAGGGTACCGGTGTTCGGGCTCGACCGTACCGTCAGCGTGCCGTCGACCGAGGCCAGACGGGCGGCGAGCTGGCGCAGCGGCATCCGCCCGCCGGTGTCGAAGCCCGGCCCGGTGTCGGCCACCTCGAAGCTCAGGCCCCGGCAGGAGGCGCGTAGCGTCAGCGTGACCGCGGCGCCCGGGGCGTGCTTGTGCGCGTTGCTGACCGCCTCCAGGCAGGCCAGGTAGACGGCGGTCTCCACCTCGGGCGGGTACCGACGGTCCGTCAGTTGCGCATCGATGTCCAGGGTGACCGTGTCGAGCGTGCCCAGCCGGGCGGCCAACGCGGTCACCAGACCGTGGTCGGCCAACGGTGCCAGCAGGCCGGTCGCGGTGGTGTGCAGCACCTCCTCGGTGCTGGCCAGCATCTCCCGCAGCCGGTCGAGGTGCCGGCCCGCCTCGACGGCGTTGCCGGCGCCCAGCTGATACTCCACCATGGCCAGCGACATCTGCAACGCGACCATGTGGTGCTGGGCGCCGTCGTGCAGGTCGCGCTCCAGTTGGTACCGCTGGTGCTCCATCTCGCCCGCGGCCCGCAGCCGGGCGTCGGCCAGCAGCAGGTCACTCTGGCCGATCAGCCTCTCGGCGTCGCCGGTGATCAGCTGGGCCTGGATGTCGCTGACCAGCAGGCGGGTCACCGTGTGCAGCTCGGGCCACCGGAGCAGCCGCTCGGCCGCCGCCGGCGGCTCGATCACGAGGTCGGCCAGGACCTGCTCGCCGTCGCACAGCCGGACCGGCGCCGCCCCGGTTCCGGGTGCCGCCGCCTCGGCGCCGGCAGCGGTCCACCAGTACTCCTGCACGGTGTGTTCGGCCGCCGGGTCCGCGTCGTGGCCCGCCGGCAGGGGCAGCCACAGCGCGATGGTGACCGTGGCGGCCTCCAGGCACCCACCCAGCGCCCGGGCCAGGGCCTCGGCCTGCGCTCCCGGCAGCGGTCGCCCCGGCAGGCCGTGCACCGCGTCGACCACCCGTGCCACCTTGTCCGACGGGCCCGGCACCGGGGGTGATCCGTCGGTTCGCTGGGTCGAGCGCATGCCGTTACTGTAGGCGGCTCCGGTCGGGCCGGGCTGGCCCGGCTCACAGGCTGCGACGGCCTTCCGCCACGGTCGCGCCTCAGGGCTCACGCGGCACAGAGCAGGTGGTTGGCCGTCGCCTTGCGGGCCGCCCGCAGCGCGTAGTGCACCCGGCTCTTCACCGTACCGACCGGTACCCCGAGCGTCTCGCTGATCTCGGCCGCGGTCCGGCCGTGGAGGTACGTCTCCACCAGCGCGGCCCGGTGCTCCGGCCACAGCCCGTGCAGCACCTGCTCGACCAGCAGGGAGTCCACCACGCCGGCCATCGGGTCCGCCGTGGCCACCTCGGCGGCGTTCTCGATGTCCACCTCGGTCGGCCGGGCCTTCTTCATGCGGTACCCGTCCATCACCAGGTTGTGCACCACCCGGCGCAGCCAGCCCAGCACCGACCCGTGGTCGCCGGTGAGCCGGTCCAGGTGCCGCCACGCCCGCAGGAACGCCTCCTGCACCGCGTCCTCGGCGCGCCCGGTGTCGCCGTCGGTCAGCCGCTGCGCGTACCGCAGCAGCGGCTGCTGGTAGGTGTCCATCAGTTCACGCAGGTAGGAGTCGCTCTCCGGCGTGCTGCTGTGTCCGTTGCTCTGCACTCGTTCGGCCATGCCCTGACTCTGCCGCCAGGGGCCGGTCGCTCGACATGGTGCGACCCCTGCTCCGGCGGGTGCGAACCCGCGGGTTGGGGAGGGTTATCCCTACGCCCGGCGCTGGTACCCGCGGCCCCCGCCGCGCCGCCGCTGGCTCGCGCGTCGACCGGTGAACCCGACGGTGCCGCGATGCCGTGCCCCATATGGACGACCTCGCGCCCGGCGAAAGGCAGGCGGCGACGGTCGTCCGGCACGGCCGCGACGGCCGGGACCCGGGCCGGGCGGCGGCCCGAGCAGTGGCGCCGTGGCGCCCGACCGAAGAGGTGGGTATGCAGGAGACGGACTTTCCGGCGGTGGGCATCGGGATCACGACGCACAACCGGGGCCCCGTGTTCCGTACCGCGTTGGAGGCGATTCGCAAGTACGCGCCCAGCGGCGCCGCGATCGTCGTGGTCGACGACGCCAGCGACGAGCCGGTGGAGGAGGCGACGTTCCGCTTCGACAGCAACGTCGGCATCGCCCGGGCCAAGAACAAGTGCCTGGAACTGCTGGTCGAGCGGGGCTGTACGCACCTGTTCCTGTTCGACGACGACTGCTGGCCGGTCGCGGACGGCTGGGAGCGGCCATACATCGACAGTCCCGAGCCGCATCTGATGTACATCTTCACCGACACCCCGCGTGGGCGGCTGACCGACTCGACGGAGATCTACCGGGACGCGCAGCTTCGGGCGTACACCCACCCCCGCGGCTGCATGCTCTACCTCGAGCGGCGGGTGCTGGACCGGGTGGGCGGGTACGACACCCGGTACGGCCGGTGGGGGTACGAGCACGTGGACCTGTCCAACCGGATCTACAACGCCGGCCTGACCTCGTTCCGGTTCGCCGACGTGGTCGGCAGCGGAGAGCTCATCTTCAGTTGCGACGAGCGCACCAAGGTCGGCTCCAGCGTGTCCGACATCGAGCGCTTCCACCTGGTACGTAACCTCAAGACCCGGTCGGAGGCCAGCTACACCTCGACCGAGTACCGCGAGTTCCGTACCGTCCCCGTCGGTGCGGCGGCGGCGCAGAACGTGGTGCTGACCACGTACCTCACCGCGCAGCCCGACGCGCAGCGCGGCATCACCTGGACGCCGAACTACGACGATCTGGCCGAGTTGCGCCGCTCTGTCGAGCGGCACGGGCGGCGGCTGGTGGTGCTGCACGACTGCCTCGACGAGCCGGACACCGACCTGGTCACGCACGTCCGGGTGGCGCCGGGCGGGGAGATCAGCTCGCCGTACTTCCACCGCTGGCTGTGCTGGTGGCGGTACCTGCGCGAGCACCCCGAGATCGATCAGGTGTGGTGCGTCGACGGTACCGACGTGGAGATGCTGCGCGATCCGTTCCCGGAGATGGACGACCGGCTGTACGTGGGCGACGAGCCGGCGCCGCTGTGCATTCCGTGGATGGTGTACCAGCACGGCGGCAGCGCCAAGCTGTTGCAGTTCCTGTCCGACAACCGGGGTATCCCGCTGCTCAACTGCGGGCTCACCGGCGGCCGGCGGGAAACGGTGCTGGAATTCTGCCGGGACATGTTCGACTTCTGCGTCACCAACGCGCGGGAGGCCGGCCCGCTCGACATGGGGCCGTTCAACTATGTGGCCCGCACCTGGTACGCGGGAATGATCGTGCACGGCCGCCAGGTCAGCACGGAGTTCCGTAAGGAAGACCGGACCAGCACCGAGTCGTGGTGGCGGCACAAATAAGCGCACCCGGCCGGTGCAGTAGTGAACCCTGCTGCCCCGCCCGGGCGTGCCACAGATGAACCCTGGACGGGGTGAAGGAGGGCGGTGACCGTGGACGTGGACACGGACCTGGATGTGGCACCGGAGACGACCCGGGATGCCGAGCGTGACGAGACCATGCACGCGTTGCTGCTGCGGTTGGCCGGCTCGCTGCCGGACCGCGTGCTGACCGACGCGCGGGAGGCGCTGGCCGCCGGCCGGCGGCTGGACGTCGTACAAACGATCGCCTTCGAGGCGGTCTCCCAGCCGCTGCAACTGGACGCCGACGAGATTACGGCCCTGCGCGAGGAGCTGGCACTCAGCGGCGGGGACCTCGACCTCGGCCTGGCGCTGGAGGAGCTGCGCGGCGAACGTCCGCCGGCACCGTGGCGGTTCCTGTCGGACCTGCCGACCACACAGGAAGACCTGGAGTGGGTGGTGCGCCCACAGGACCGCACCGCTGACCCGGCCGACACCCTCGACCCGGTGGACCAGGCGCTGGTGGCCGCGGTGTCGGCAATCCCGGCGGTACGCGGGGTGTGGCGGGCGTGGCGGCTGCCGCCCAGCGTTCGGCCCTGGCAAGACCCGATACGGGTGGCCGTGGTCAGCGTCGAGAGTGCCATGGACGGGCTCACCGCGTTCGGCGTCGAATTGCGACAGAGAATGGTCGAGGCCGGAGACCCCGAGGCCCAGGTCGAGGTCTGCTGGGCCGGAGGAGCGCCGTATTACCAGACCCTGGCCCGCTCGTCCGGCGCCCTGCTGTGGGCGCCACGGCCGGCCGTGCCGGTGGCCACCGCCCGGCTTTTCGACGGCGTCGATCCGGAACGCGGCCCGTGGTTCGCCAGCAACCGGCCAGTGGTCTCCGACGCCACGGAACGCGATAACCTGCTCGACGCGCTGCGCGGGGGGATGGTCATCGCGTGGAGCAGCGGCGCGATGGCCGACATCCTGGCCCCGGAGCGGGGCGACGTGGTACCGATGCACCTGCGTACCGACGGGACCTGGGTGTGGAGCGAGGCGGTCGCCTACTACCTGGAGAACTACGGCCTGGCGCCGGATCCGCAGTTGGCCGCGCACCTGGCCGAGAACGGGCGCGTCGAGCTCCTGGACGAGGTCTCCGTGCACCGTGCCCTGGTGCACCTGTGCAGGCCCGACCCCGGGGCGATGGTCTTGCGGCGGGTATCCGACGCCGAAGACGACCCCGTCCCACTGGCCGACGACGACCCCGTCCCACTGGCCGACGCCCCCTCGTCCGAAGTCCCATCGCCTGCCGGCGTGGCACCGGCGGACGCGGGGCTGTGGGCCGCGGCGCCCGGGGCCATACCGGATGGCGGTACGCACCGGCCGGTGCAGCCGTGACCGAGTTGCTCGCCCCGTGGCAGCGGGCACGCCTGCCGTTGTCCTGGAAACTTTCGCAGCCGGCCGAGGGCGTTCCGGCCGGGCAGCAGGTGGCGCGGTACCTGCGCCAGGCGTCGAAGGCGGTGGGTGCCGCCGTGGCGCGCATCCTGCCGGGCGCCGGTTCGCGAGTACCGGTGCTCGAACTGGGGCCGTGGGAGGCCCCGGGATCGGTCACCCCCGGCCCAGCGGGTTGGTTCGCGCTCGCGGCCGAGGCCGACCGGTCCGGCTTCCAACTGGGCGGCCGGCCGTTGGACGCCGCCGACATGGCCCAGGCGATCTGGCACTGCCCCCGGTGGCGGGGTCGGCCGGTGCTGCTGGTTACCCAGGGGGCGGCGCCGGCCGACGGGGCCGGGCAGATCCTGCACCAGCTCGCGGTCGACCTGGGGGCACCGGTCTACGCCTCGGACGCCGGGATCCAATTCACCTTCGGGCGCGCCTCCACGAGTGGGCTGTTCTGGTGCTGGCGCCCGGACGGCGGGGACGAACCGGAGTCGGCGGGTGACCTGCTGCCCCCGCTTGGGCCGGTACGCGTCCGCCCCACCCCGACCGGCGGGGCGTCCGGCCGCAACCGGAACCGCCAGCCGCCGTCCCCGGTGTCGTCGCCCCCGCCCGGGCCGGCACCGCCGCCGTTGACCACCGATCCGGGGACCGCCCCGTCGCTCGCCGACTCCGCGGCGACCACGTCACGCGCTGCGGCACAGGAATCCGGGCCCGCGATGTCTTCGGGGGTGGAAGCGGCGCTGGGGGTGCGCGGCCTGGCCGTTCCGGTGATCGAGGTCCCCCGGCCCGACCTCAGCGTTCGGCGCATGGTGCTGCCCGAGTTCCAGCCGCCCCGGCTGGAGCTGGACACCTGCCGGCCGCTGGCGGCCTCCTCGACTGCCGCCGTCCCGACTGCCGCCATCTCGACTGCCGCCGTCCCGACTGCCGCCATCTCGACTGCCGCGGTGGCCACCGTCGCCCCTGCCGCCCCGGCGACCGCCCCGGACACCACCGATGGCCCGGCGGCCGGCGCGGACGCCGGCCCGCCGCCGGCGCCACGCGCCGACCGACCGGGGGCGGCGTGGTTCGGGGTACGCGCGCGCACCGACGAGGCGGATCGGGAGCGGTTGCGTACCGTGCTGGGCTGGAAGTTCCAGGCACACTCCCGGACGGTGACCCGGGCGCTGTCGCTGCACCCGGGGCTGCGCAGCGCGGTCGGCGAGCACGACATGATGGCCGGGCTGGTCGCGGTGCTGGCCCTGCTCAACGGGGTGGGCGAGCGGGTCAACGGCGCGCTGCGCGGTGGGGGCACGCCCGACGAGGACGTCCAGTTGCTGGCCCGATGCGCCTGCGCGGGGTTGAAACAACTGCCGGCCATCGGGGGCCCCGTCTTCGCCGTCGCACCCGCCGGACTGGACGTGACCGGCCGGTACCGTGCCGGGGAACTGCTGGTGGAGCCCGCGTTCACCACGGTGTCGGTGAACGGCGGCACCGAGGGCGGCGCGGGCCGCTACGCGATCTGGTCGGCGACCGCACGGCGGCTGGACCACCTGGGTGTCCCGGGCGGGCCAGATGCCCAAGCCGGGCGGGCCATGTTCGCCGCCGGTACCCGCTTCGCGGTGCTCGGCGCCGACGAGGGGCCGGACGGCGCGCCGTGCATACTGCTGCGGGAGATCGTCTTCGGGCACCACGAACGCGGGCTCGACGAGCGGGTGGCCGGCAAGCTGCGCGACGCGCTCGCCGCACAGTCGCAACGCGCGGCGCCCGCGCCGCTGCCGTGGCCGCTGGGCTTCGTGGCCGACGGCCGCCCGTTCGCGCTCCAGCCCCGACCGGCCGGCGACAGCCATGAAGGAGTAAATTCGTGACCACCAGCGTGCTGTCGGTGTCGGCCAGGGACACCGGTTGCCTCACCGACATCTCCCGGGCCCTGGACTCGGCGACGCCCGGCGACACCGTTGCGGTACGCCCTGGCGTGTACCGCGAGGCGCCGCTGTTCCGCCGGGATGTCGTCCTGGTCGCCGAGGACGGCCCGGGCACCGTCACCATCGAGGTACCCACGGGCGGGGCCATCCTGGCTGCCGGTGGCGACATCCTGATCCAGGACATCGCCATCCGCGGCGGCGACGAGCGGATGCCGCTGTTCCAGGTGGCCGCCGGCCGGGTCCGCCTGGAGGCGTGCACCATCGACGCCACGGCGCCGGCCGCGATCCACGTGCGCGGCGGCGCCATGGCGATGCGTGGCGGCGCGATCAGTAACTCCGGCGGGGCCGGCATCGTCCACGAGGCCGGCGCGGGCGAGTACACCGGCGTGCGCGTACATGACATCGCCAAGTACGCGATCCTGGCGTCCGGGTCGAGTGCCCCGGTGTTCCGGGACTGCACGCTCACCGGGATCGCGGAGGCGGCGCTACTGGCCGTGGGCGCCAGCGCCCCGCGCCTGGAGAGCTGCCGCGTCGACGAGGTCGGCCAGTACGCCGTCGTGGCGCAGCAGGCCGCCCGGCCGTACCTGGCGGGGACCACGCTGCTCGGCGGCGAGGTCGGGCTGCTCGCCAGCGACGAGGCGGCCCCGGTGCTGGACCGCTGCGAGATCCTGGACACCCGGGTGCACGCCGTGGTGACCATGGCGCAGGCGGCGCCCGCGCTCTCCGACACGGTCATCACCCGGGCCCGCGGCCACGGCCTCGACTGCCGGGGTGCCTCCCGGCCGAAGCTGACCAACTGCGAGGTGCGCGACTGCGGCGCGGCCGGGGTGGTGGTCAACGACGCGGCGGCGCCGCACCTCACCGGAGGGACCGTGGCGGGCTGCGCCGACGCGGGCGTGTTCCTGACCGGCCGGTCGACGGCGCGGCTGGACGGGGTCGGGGTACGCGACGTCCCCATCGGTGTGGCGATCGAGCAGGAAGCCGCGCCGCGACTGCACAGCCTGTCCATCGAGGGCGTCCGGTACGGCCTGCACGCGACCGGCGGTGCCGGCCAGTTTTCCGACGGCCAGATCACCGGAGCGCGGGCCGCCGGGGCGAAGCTCGCCGACAGCGCGGCCACCGTGCTGTCCAACTCCCGGCTCACCGGCTGCCGGGTCGGCGTGGAGGTGGCCGGAACCGCCCGCCCCACACTGTCCTCCGTGGCTGTGGAGGAGTCGGGCGGGGCGGGTGTGCTGACCGGTGGCCCCAGCGCGGTCACCCTGTCCCGCAGCCGGATCAGCGGCAGCCGCGGTCCGGGGATCCGGGCCGGCGCCGGCAGCACCATCACCGCGGCGGACTGCGAGATCGTGGGCAATCAGGGCCCGGGTGTCGTGGTGGAGACCGATGCGCCGGTGCGGCTTCGCGGCGGGGTGGTGCGCGGCAACGGCGGCGTCGCCGTGGACGCGCCGAGCCCGACCGCCGCGGTCGAACTGTCCGACGTCGACACCGGCCACAACGGACGCCCGATTTCTCTCCCGCCGCCCGGGGCCGGGCGACCGGATGCGCCGCCGGCCGGCGGCGCCCCGGGATCCGTTCCCGCCCCGACCGGAGGTACCGGGTCGGGTGTCGCCCCGCCCGGGAACCCGTCCGGCACCCGCCCGCCGGTCCCTGCGCCGTCCGTCGGGCCGCCCGGTCCCGTGGCACCCGCCGGCGGCGGTCCCGGCACCGGCGCACCCGGTGGCGGGCCGAGTGCCGGGACGCCGGAGGCCGGGACGCCGAGTGCCGGGACGCCGGGTGCCGGGACGCCGGGTGGTGGCGGGGAAGCGGACGGGCCGGTGGCCGCGCTGCTGCGCGAACTGGACGGGCTGGTCGGCCTCGCCGGGGTCAAGCACGAGGTGGCCACCCTGGTCGGGCTCAACCAGATCGCCAAGCGTCGGCGGGAAGCCGGGCTGCACGTACCGCCCATGTCCCGGCACCTGGTCTTCGCCGGGCCACCCGGCACGGGCAAGACCACTGTGGCCCGCATCTTCGCCCGGATCCTGGCCACCCTCGGGGTGCTCTCCAGCGGGCAACTGGTGGAGGTGTCCCGCAGCGACCTGGTCGCCGAGCACGTCGGCGGCACCGCCGTGAAGACCACGGCCCGGTTCGAGGAAGCCCTGGGCGGGGTGCTGTTCATCGACGAGGCGTACACGCTCTCGAACGGCGGGGGCGGCGGCGGCCACGACTTCGGCCGGGAGGCCATCGACACCCTGGTCAAGCTGATGGAGGACCACCGTGACGAGGTGGTCGTGGTGGTCGCCGGGTACAGCCCGAACATGCGGACCTTCCTGGCCGCCAACCCGGGCCTGGAGTCCCGCTTCGCCCGTACCATCCAGTTCGAGAGCTACTCCGACGACGAACTGGCCGAGATCGTCGAGCGGCTCTGCCGCACCCACCACTACGCGCTGGAGTACGAGACGCGGCAGGCCCTGGTGCGCCACTTCAGCGAGTTCGCCCGCAACGAGACGTTCGGCAACGCCCGCGTGGCCCGGCAGGTGTTCGAGGACATGCTGGGGCGCCAGGCGTACCGGCTGTCGAGCAGCCCGCAGGCCTCGGACCTCGAACTGGCCCGGCTGCTGCCGGAGGACCTGGGCGAGCAGGCGGCCGGGCCGTCGGCGCCGGCCGGCGTGGCACAGGCCGTCCAGGACCTGCTCGGGCGGCTGAACTCGATGGTCGGCCTGGACGCGGTCAAGCGCGAGGTGACCGACGTCATCGACCTGATCGCCTCCACCGAGGCCCGGACCCGGGCCGGCCTGCCCACTCCGACGATCTCCCGGCACCTGGTCTTCGCCGGGCCGCCCGGCACCGGCAAGACCAGCGTGGCCCGGCTGTACGGCCAACTGCTCAACGCGATGGGCGTGCTACGCACCGGCCAGCTCGTCGAGGTCTCCCGGGCCGACCTGGTCGGCGAATACGTCGGGCACACCGCCGTCAAGACCACCGACGTGTTCAACCGGGCGCGCGGCGGCGTGCTGTTCATCGACGAGGCGTACGCGCTGACCGGCCAGGGCAACGACTTCGGTCGGGAAGCCATCGACACACTGGTGAAGCTGATGGAGGACCACCGGGACGACATCGTGGTGATCGCGGCCGGGTACACCGGGGACATGCGCCGGTTCCTGGCCAACAACGTGGGCCTGGCCTCCCGGTTCAGCCGGCAGATCCCGTTCGAGTCGTACACCTCCTCGGAGCTGGTGTCCATCCTGCAGACGCTGGCCCGCGACGGCGGCTTCGACTTCAGCAACGACAGCATTCCCCTGCTGTACGAGCACTTCGAGAGCCTGACCCGGGACGAGACCTTCGGCAACGGCCGGTACGCCCGCCAGTTGCTCGAACGCACCATGACCAAGCAGGCCAACCGGTTGCGCGGCGCCGCCGCACCGACCGTCGAGGAGATGCGCCAGTTGCACGCGGCCGACGTGCGGGCGGCCATCGCGGCCTGACCTGCGGCCCTGGTTACGGAAGAAGGTGCTTGAGAATGCCGGCAGTGAGTATGAGCGGTGCGTGGCGGATCATGGTGGTGAGCAAGGAGTCCCTCTTCGCGCAGCGGATCGTGTTCTCCGGTGACGTGCAGAAGATGTTCGTCGGAGAGTTGGGGGCGTCGACGTCAGCGAGTGGGAGGCGTTGGACGCTGCGGTTCGAACACAACCGCGGTGACGGCGTCTGGCGGCCGAACGTTTCGGTGGAAGCGGGCGAGATCGTCAGGCAGGGCAACCAGTTCCAGCGGTTGATAGCGACGAAAGACGTGTTCGGGACCGGTGACCGTGAACACAACGACCTGAAGGTGCTGCTGACCCGCCCGGCGTCTGCGGGTGCCCCTGCGGAAGGAGTGGGCGGGTCGCCCTACGCCGTCGACGTCAACCTGTCCGAGCTGCCACCATCGCTGGTGCTCCCATCGGTGGACAGTCCCGATGTACTACAGGAGAAACAGCGTTCGTACGGTGACCCGAGGTCGGCGGGAACTCCCCTGAGGAAAAGGTCGTGGTGATCGCCCTGCCCCTGCTTCCCACCGCCGCGGGGCCGCGTGGGCGCGTAGGTGCAATCCTGCGCCCCGTGCGGCTCCGCGTGGCCGGTGGCGGGCGTGCTTGGTCGTGTTCATGCCCTGGCTGGCCTTCGGGCTCGAACCCCGGGGCGACCGCAGCACCCGCGCCGCCTGTTCCTGCGCCATCCGCAAGATCCGGTCATTGACCCCCACCTCTCCGGGGCAGTGACCGGCCAGCCCAGCCGCCGCAGCGCCATTCGCGCATTCGACGGCCATCTTCGGCCGCCACGTCCTGCTCAGAGGCCAACACCCTCGACCGACGACAGCCGCCGCCGGCGAGGTCGAGGCTCCCCTGCGCCAGGCGATCACCGCCGCCCGCTCCCCACCGCACCCCGCGGCACGTCCGCCACGCCGGTGAGCTCCCGCCTTGCCAATTCGGATTAGCGTCTTGACGCCGCCGAGACGACGCGCGCAGACTCGTCAACCAACGAACCCGTCCGCGACGAGCGTCCACACCGTACAACCGCTCAGCGAGGCCGAACACCGCCCGCTGACCCGTCCCGGCCGGTCCCGCTTCCCCTGCCTCCTTCGGCCCGTCTCATGAACGGAGCGACCGCGATGACGCGTACCCCTGAAGGCCCCATCACCCGACGCACCCTGCTGCGTGGTGCGGCCGCCGCCGGCGTCGCCGCCACCGGCGCCGGCCTCGCCGCCGCACCCACGCCCGCGCTCGCCGCACCAGCCGGCTTCCCCAACTACCAATACGTCCGCGACGCCTTCACCGGACCACTGCGCT
>NZ_JBDPMC010000122.1:0-14156 GCF_039871625.1 Micromonospora sp. B11E3
CAAGCAGTTCCGGGCGGTCGCGACCAGGTACGACAAGCGCGACTACATGTACCAGGCCACCGTCGACATCGCCACGATGAAGATCTGGCTACGCGACCTCACCCAAGATCGACGAGACACGGCCTAGCGGCCCTCCCAGCGCGGACCTTCACCCCCGGCCTGAAGGCCGGAGCACTGGCCCGCAGTCAGGTAGCCGACCCAGATCGTGTCGATGGTCCTGGCGTCGGCGCCGCAGCCCTGCAGGACCGGGTCCTGGCCGGTGCAGGTGGAGCTGTAACACCGGGCCCAGGAGGGGCTGGCGGTGCCGGCGACGCCGCCGGCGATCAGGAGCAGGAGGACGAGGGCGCAGCGGAGCACGCGGGTCATGGTCAGGGTCCTTTCACTCGGTGGATCAGGGCAGAGGTGGCAGGGACGCCAGCGTGGTGGTGAGCGCGGTGGCGTACAGCCCGGCGCCGGCGGTCGTGGGGTGGAAGGACTGGGCGGAGGGCGCGAGGCCGGGTTCGTCGCCAGGGGTCTTGTCCATGACGATCCGGTGGATGCTCTCCGGGTCGCCGCAGAGCGCCTTGCCGGCGAACTCGTCGGTCGGATCGGAGAACCAGATCCGCGGCTGGTCGGGCTGGGCCCGCTGCACCGCCTCGCCGAGGTGGATGTTCAACAGCAGGCCGGCGTAGTTGAGCCAGGCGGCCTCGTAGGGGTCGATCACCGGGTACAGGCAGCCGCCGAGGTTGTCCAGCAGCTGCGGATAGCCCATCAGCACGATCCTGGCGTTCGGGGCCTTCTCGGCGATCTTCTCGAGCACCCGGACGACGTCGTCCTCGACGGTGCCGGTGATCCGCCGCTCGGTGGCCACCGCGACGGTCTCGCTGTCGCCGTCGAGCTTGGCGTCGGGGCAGGAGTAGAGGCCGGCCTTGTAGAGGCACTCCTTGACGATGTCGCCGAACCTGGCGTCGTTGCCGCCGATGGAGAGGGTGACCAGGGTGGTGTCCTCGTCCAGGAACCCCCGGTCGAGCTGGGAGACCTCCCCGTACTGCCCCTGGCCGCCGGCGGGGCCGGGCAGCAGGTTGACCGTCTTCGCGCCCGAGCAGGCGAGCAGGTGGTGGTCGAGCTGGGCATCCCAGCTGTCGGCGCGGGCACCCACGGACCGGCTGGTGTCGTCGGGGAGGACGGCCTGGCGGGACCAGGCAAGCCGGGACCGGTGGCAGGCGTTGCGGATGGCGGAGTCGCCGCCGTTGTTGTCGCTCTCCGGGTAGTAGTCCACACCGCCGGCCGCGGAGGCGCCCTCGCCGGAGGCGTACGAGTCGCCGAGCGACACCACGACGTTGCGTGGCTTCGCCGGTAGGGGCTGGATCGCGACGGCGTCGAAGGCGACGTCCTCGCTGCCGTCGCCGTCGTTGGTGTGGGTGCTGAGCCGGACCTGCGGCGTCCCGGCGAACGGGAGGGCGCCGAGCGACACCCAGCGGTGCCGCATGGTGCGTTGCAGGACGACCCGGCTTCTGGTGCCGTTGCCGAGCTCGATGTCGTAGCGGGCCTGCTGGGTGTGGGCGCCGTGGTCGGGCAGGTGCACCAGGACCCGGGCCCACCCGTCGACGCGTCGGTTCAGCGTCCAGGTACCGGTGACCGCCATCCGGTTGCCCTCGTTGTCCGCCATGTCGGGCCGGCGGGTGTGGCCGAACCAGAAGTGCCCGCCGAAACCCCCACCCACCTGGTGAAAGTCCACCTTCGAGGGGTACGTGCCGTTGGCGTCGCCGGCGAACGCCAGGGAGAACGTGCCCTGACTGGTCCACGGGTGCCCGCATCCCGGGCGGACGCTCGGCACGGAGTCGGGAACGTCGTCGATGATCAGCGCCCCGGCCGGCAGGCCGGTCAGGTCGCACTTCGGCGGGTAGCTGGTGCCGTCCGGCTGCTCGGGATACGTCTCGTCGAAGCGGAGCAGCTCGAACCCGCACTCCCCCGCCGCGCAGTCCTTCCAACTCGTGGCGGTGTGGAACCAGCAGCGCAGGTCGTAGCGCCCGGCGGTGTCGCGGTGCGCGCAGGGCCCCGCGGGCTCGCCGACGACGTCCGGGGCGCCGGGCTCGAAGACGCTGCCCGGGTGGCAGTCGTTGGTGGCGTCGCAGAACTGGTCCACGGGCGGCTTGACCGTCACCCGGTTCGCGGTGCTGGTCCACCAGGCGGGCCGGTAGCCGGCGATCAGGGTGTCCGGGGCGACCACCGACTCGATCGGGTGACCGGCCCAGCCGAGGACCTTCTCCTGGTACGGCCACCGCTGCGGCCGGGCCGCGTCGCCGTAGCCGTACTCGAGGAAGGGCAGCCGGTCGGCCGGGTAGCGGGGGTTGGCGGGGTTGTTGGCCCAGCCGACGCCCCACGGCTCGCCCGGGGCGCCCTGCGGGTAGAAGCCGGTGTTGTACGCCCAGAGGGCGAAGAACCAGTTCTCGAGGCCGGAGGGATCGCCGTCGTTGACGATCATGCCGGCCTGCCTGGTCTGGTTCCATTTCCCGACGAGGATCTGGAGCCCGGCGGCGATGTTGGTGGCGTAGTCGAGCGCGACGGCCCGCTGCTTCACCGGGTCCAGCAGGATCTCGCCCTCGCGGGCGTGGCCGCTGCGGCGCATCCCGTCGGTGACCTGGGCGACGCCGTATCCGCAGTCGGCGTCGTCCCAGTGGATGTCCCAGTCGTCGGCGTCGTTGCCGTCGTAGATCCGCCGGCCGTAGTAGTTGCCGATGAGAGGGTTGGCGGTGACCCCGGGCAGGGCCACCGGGGACGCCTGCCACAGGTTGCTCTCCTGGGTGAGGATGCCGAGCATCACCTGCGCCGGCACCCGGCCGCCGCCGGCGAGCGCGGGCCGCGGGAACATCCCCTGCGGGGACCAGGCGGGCAGGCCGGACCGCCGCCAGTCGGCCGGCCGGGTCATCGTCAGGTTCCCGGTGACCGCCTGGTCGGTGGCCCACTCCACCTGCCGGGGGGTGGGCTGGTAGACCTGGGTGCGGGCATCGTTGCGGGGCACCGAGCAGGTCCGGTCGTCCTCGACCGGGTCGGTGGCCGAGGCGCTGGCGACCCCCTGCCGCTGCCCGTCGCCGGCGAGGGCGGGGCTGGTGACGCGGCCGGTCGCGGACGCGCCGGCGGGGGTGACACCGAAGCGTACGGGCCGGGCCGTGGGCACGACGGTGGCGTCGATGCGGATCCGCCGGGGCCCGACCGGGTCGGCGACGGGGGCCCGAGGGTCCGGCTGGTCGGCGCGTACCACGCCGGTGACGGCGAGCTGCCCGGTGGAGGACAGGACCGCGTCCCGTGCGGTGGCCACCGCGCGGATGCTGGCGGGGAGCCGTCCGACGTGGTCGGGCCGGCCGGTGAGGAAGACCCGGCCGCCGACCGGGGAGGCCGTGCCGAGCTGACCGAGCCGACCGACGGCGAGGGTGGCCGCGGCCGGGCCGGGGCGCGCCGCCGCGCGGGACAGCCGGATCCGATCGCCGGCCCGGTCCGCGTAGACGACGGCGTCCGGCCCGTCGGCGGCCAGGTGGAACGGCACGTTGGTGGCGCGTACCAGACCGGCGCGCCGCAGGCCCGAACCGGGCCCGGTGGCGGTGAGCCGGACCAGGGCCGATCCGTGGGCGGCCACGATGCCGTCGCGGACCGGCACCGCCGAGGTGAGTTCGCCGTCGAGGACGTGCTCGGCGGTGACGCGCGGGCGGGCCGCGTCGACCGTGGCGAGCCGGGTCCGGGCGGGTCCGTCGGCCGGGGCCCGGAACGAGGTGAGCACCGCGGTCTCGCCGGCGCCGCAGCCCGGGCTGAAGTACGCGAGGGTGGACTGGACGGGCAGCTTGGTCACGGCGCCGGTGCGCAGGTCGACCACAGCGGTGAATCCGCCGCGCTCGAACAGGTCGCCGGAGTTGGTGAAGGTGCGGGGCGCGTAGACCACGACGGCCCGCCGGCCGGAGCCGGTGACGCACATGTTGCCGATCCACTGGTCGGCGTCGAAGCCGGGTTCGGCCAGCGTCGCGACCGTCCGCCAGGCGTATCCGTCGCTCATGCCGGCGGAGAGCACGTGCAGTCCGTTGGCGTCGCCGGTGGTGAGCAGAATCCGGTCGTCGCTGCCGGCCCACCCCTTGGGCAGCAGCCGGTCGCGGTCGGCCGGGGCGATGGCGGGCGGGTCGGGCCGCACCGCCGCCGAGCCGGGCGCGCCGGGCGTCGGCGCGGGCGCGGCGCCGGCAGGTACGTGGCCCGCGGGTACGGACACGGCCAGGGCCAGCAGCGAGGCGGCCGGCCCGAGCAGCCTGCGGGTCCTCATCGGGCCACGCACCCCGGGTCGTACCAGCCCTTGTAGACCCCGTCGATGTACAGGTGCGTGCCGCCGCAGACGCTGTGGCCGGGGGTCGCGTCGATCATGTACGTCCAGGTGTTGGGAGCGAGGTGTCCGGCGAAGCCGACGCTCGGACCGCCCGGGTTCCACGCCGATCCGGAGTAGCCCTGGTTGCCGATGCCCGGGTAGACGGTCAACCGCATCCAACCGGCCCGGCAGGTACGCGAGTAGCGCAGGGTGATCCGGAAGCTGGCCTTCTGCTCCACCTTGTACTCGCGGCTGAGCAGGTCGTCGACGATGCCGTCGGTGCAGTTGCCCTCGGGGTTCTTGCCGAAGCACCCGGCTCCGTCGCAGTAGGCGGCCTGCGCCGGGGCGGCTGCCGCGACGGACGCGCCGGCGACGGCGACGAGGGTGGCGACGACGAGCGCGCTGATTCGTGTTCGCACTGTGGACTCCTTGCGGACGACGGAACGATGAGGGAGAAGCCGAGCCGGACGACCGGCTCGCGTGGTCCTCAGTCTGCGAACCGCGGCGGTTGTCCAGGCCGGTCGGCGATTTATCGCCTGCCGCGGAGGCGGCGCTCGTCCTCCGCCGCTGGGTCCGCCGGTCGCAACGCCGCCGTCCGTCGCCCCTCCGGGACACCGTCAGAGTCCCGACCCCGTCGAATGTGGACACATCCTGGCTGGTCGGGCCCTGTGGCGAGCCGGACGCGCGTGCCACCATGTCCGCATGGGACAGGCGTTGACCGACGCAGTCGCGCGGCGATACGAAAGGTACTTCCGAGACCGGGAGCCGGTGCCGTTCGAGGTCGTGACCCGCGACGGCGTCACCCACGCCTTCGGGGTCACCGCGACCGCGCCGCCCAGGTTCAGTCTGGTGATCCGCGACGACGTCGGCCACCGCGCGCTGCGCTCGCTCGACCAACTCCAGGTCGCCCTGGCCTACCTGCACGGCCACCTCGACGTCGAGGGCGACCTGGCCACCGCACTGACGATGCGACGGTTCTTCTCCGACGTGCACCCCATCGCCTTCCTCGCCCGCTGGGCGCCGGCCCTGCTGCACGGGCGCCGTGACCACGACCGCCGATCGATCTCCCGGCACTACGACGAGGAGTCGGAGTTCTTCCTGACCTTCCTCGACAGCCGGCACCGCTGCTACACGGAGGGCGTGTTCGCGCACGACGACGAGGCGCTCGAGGACGCGGTGACCCGGAAGTTGGACCTCGCCCTGGAGGCCGTCCAGGTCGGCCCCGGCGACCGGGTGCTGGAGGTCGGCGGCGGGTGGGGCGCGTTCGCGGAGCACGCGGCGCGACGGGGGGTGCGCGTCACCACCGTCACGCTGGCTGCCGAGTCCGAGCGGTTCCTCACCCGCCTGTTCGCCCGGGAGGATCTGCCGGTCACCGTGGTACGGGAGCATTTCCTGCGCTACACCGCCGCCGAGCCGTTCGACGCGATCGTGAACATGGGCGTCACCGAACATCTGCCCGACTACCGGGCCACCCTCCGCGCGTACGCCCGTCTGCTGCGTCCCGGCGGGCGGGTCTACCTCGACGCCCTCGCCATGCGCCGCAAGCAGCACCTGTCCACCTTCTTCAAGAAGCACATCTATCCCGGGAACTCGGCGCCCCTGCTGCTGCACTCGTACCTGCGGCAGGTGGCCCGTTCGCCGTTCGAACTGCTCAACCTCGAGGACGACCGGCACAACTACTTCCTGACCTGCCGGGCCTGGGCACAGCGGCTGGACGCGCGGCGCGACGAGATCATCGCCCGCTGGGGCGAGCCGCTGTACCGACGCTTCCGGATCTTCCTCTGGGGGTCGGCCGCCGGCTTCGAGACCGGGCTCGTCCAGGCGTACCGCTGGTCGCTGCGCCACGCCCCGGCTCATCCCGCCTGACGATCGTCACCCGCGCACCACCGCCGTCCAGGGGTCGAGGGAGGTCACCAGTCCCCCGGCGAACAACCGGACGGCACCTCGCTCGCCGCTGCGGAAGGGACCCGTACCAGCACAGCAGGAGGTGTGTCGTGCCACGACCCGAGCGTCCCCTCGACCCGGAACGCGACCCCTTGCACGCGTTCGCGGCCCGGCTGCGGCAACTGCGCGCCGCGGCGGGCAACCCGACGTACGCGGCGATGGCCCGCCGCGCCGGACGCTCCCAGACCGCACTCGCCGGCGCCGCCGGCGGGACACAGCTGCCGACGTGGGACACCGTCACCGCCTACGTCACCTGCTGTGGCGGCGACCCCGACGACTTCCTGTCCGCCTGGGAGCACCTGCGGGATCTGCGGGACGGCACGGCGCTGCCCGAACCCGCCACCCGCACCGACCCCGTGTCCGGGTTGGCGAACCTGCCCCGGCCACCGGTGCCGATCTTCTGCGGACGCGACGCGGAGCTCGCCTTCCTGGCGGCGCACCTGCACCCGGGGCCAGCCGGCGTCGGACCGGCACTGGGCATCGCCCTGCACGGGCTGGGCGGCGTCGGCAAGACGGAGTTGGCGCTGCAGTTCACGCACGCGGCCCGGGAGCGCTTCGCGTTGACCTGGTGGATCACCGCCGACACCGGCGACAACCTGGCCGCGGGCCTGGCGGCCCTCACCCGGGCACTCAACCCCGGGTGGCCCGCCGCGGCCGGACTGGCCGACGCCGCGGCGTGGGCCACCCAGTGGCTCGCCTCGCACGCCGACTGGCTGCTCGTCCTCGACAACGTCAACGACCCGGAGACCATCGAGACCCTGGCGGCCGCGGCCAAGGACGGCCGACTGCTCGTGACCAGCCGCCGGGACGTCGACTGGATCGCGCTCGGCCTCACGCCGCTGCCGCTCGGCCCCCTGACCCGCCGCGCCAGCGTCGACCTGCTCCGGCGCTGGTCCGGGCGTACCGCCGAGCCGGCCGACACCACCGGCCTGGCCTCGGACATGGGCGACCTTCCGCTGGCGCTCCGGCAGGCCGCGGCCTACCTGCTCGAACGCCCGACCGTTTCGCTCGTCGAATACCGGGCCCGGCTCGCCCGCCGGCCACTACGCCTCCTCGGGACGCACCACCGGACCTACGGATACGACCATCCCGTCGCCCGCACCTGGCACGTCACCGTGGAGGCGCTCACCGACGAGGACCCCGCCGCCGGCCGGCTCCTCGACCTGATCGCATATCTCGCGCCCGACGAGATCCCCCTGGACCTGCTCCACGCACCCGGCGCCGACCCCTGGGACGTCGAGGACACGGTGGCGCTCGTCGCCTCGTACAGCATGGTCAGCCGGAGACCCGCCGGAATCGCGGTGCACCGGCTCGTCCAGACCATGACCCGCGCCAGCCACTCCGGCCCGGAGCACGCCAGGGCGGCCGCGACCGCGGTCACGGCCGCGGCGCCCGACGGCGACCCGGAGACCTTCGTACCCGGCTGGCGGCAGTGGTCCCGGCTGGCGGCGCACGTCGACGCGCTCGCCGGGCACCTCACCTCGATCGACATGCTCCGCCAGGACACCGGGCTGCTGTTGACCGCCGCCGCCCTGTTCAACCGCTGCGCCATCTACCACCGCGGCCAGGGCCGCTACCACACCGCGGTGTCGCTGTTCGAGCAGTCCTTCGCGATCCGCACCCGCCACCTCGGCCCGGACCATCCCGGCACCCTCACCTCCTGGTACGGCCTCGGCGGCGGCTACTGGTCCATCGGCCGGTACGCCGAGTGCCTCGCCATCGGCGAGGCGACCCTCGCCGCCCGCCGCCGGGTGCTGGGCGCGGAACACCCGGACACGCTGCGGAACGCGAGCAACATCGCCGTCGGCTACCGGGAACTGGGCCGGCACGACGAGGCCATCACCCTGAGCGAGGAAACCCTGGCCGCCAGGCGCCGCGTCCTCGGCCCGGACCACCCCGACACCCTCCAGTCGTGCAACAACCTGGCCGGCTGCTACCGCGCGGTGGGCCGCCACGCCGAGGCGATCGTCCTGTACGAGCGGACCCTCGCCGCCCGTCGACGCACCCTCGGCGACCAGCACCCCGACACGCTCCAGTCGTGCAACAACCTGGCGGGCGGCTACCAGGCGATCGGCCGGCACGCCGACGCGATCGTGCTGCACGAGTCGACCCTCGCCATCCGTACCCGGCTCCTCGGACCGGAGCACCCGGACACGCTGCACTCGATGTCCAACCTGGCGGCGGCGTACGAGGCGGTCGGCCGGCCCGCCGAGGCGATCACGCTGCACCGGGCCGCCCTGGCCGGGCGCGAGAAGATCCTCGGCCCCCAGCACCCGGACACGCAGCGCGCGGCGCGACGACTCGCCGCGCTGCGGCACCGCGACGCGGCCGTGAGCCCGCGAACAGCCTGAACGATCCCCGCCACTGCGATGACGAGTGTCCAACCCGCCCGGCGACCCCCTCAGCCCCGGCACAGGGGCACGTCCGGCTCGACGACGGTCCGGTTGACGATGTCCTTCTTGAGGAAGTCCGCCTCCTTCGGGATATCGACGTTCAGCACCTTCTCGATGGCCTTCGCCAAAGGTTCGGACATGCTGATGCCTTCGCCGGCTCGGACGGTCGCCACGAGCGTGGTTCCCCGGCACTTCACGGCCGGTCCGGCCAGCGGCAGTCCCACCCGGCCGGCTGCCGAACCGTTGGTCAGGCCGACCGAGGCCACGATCGCGACGAACGGCCCGGCGCCCGCCACCGGCAGGCCGAGCATGAATCCGAAGCGGAACTCCACCGCCAGGACGATCGCCTCGACGCCGATGGACACGCCGCGCAGGGACTGCATGATGCTCTTCTGCACCGAGAAGGTGGGCGTCAGGACGGACGAGCCGACGTACCCGATCGGTCCGTCGAGCCCCCATCGGCCGGTCGCGGACAGGTTGCCGTTCTTCGCCGTGAACGCCGTTTCGACGAGGAACTTGAAGGTCTGTTTGAGGGTCGCGGGAAAGCCCCCGATGATGATCGGCTGCTTGACCTCGATCGGAAACTCGATCTTTGCCTTCTTGTTGTCGCTGAGCCCGCCCTCGGCGCCGGCGGCGATGGTCACGGCGAGTCCCTCGACCCCGTCGATGCGGAACGACGGGTTCGGGATGATGCCGTTCGTCACCCGGATGTCGCCTTGGACACGCGGGTTCCGGACCAGCAACTGGATGTCGAAGTCGACCTTGAGGCCGCCGGCGCGCGTCCGTGCGGCGGTCGAGTGCTCGGCGGTCAGCCCCAGCTTCGAGCTGTCCTTGTACGCCGTCACATCCCAGTCCCCGATCTTCCGCCGGGCGCTGCTGGCCGCCGCTGGCCCCGCCCCGCGCGCCGGCCCGAGGGCGATCGGCGGCACGGCGAGCCGGAAGTCGCCTGCCCCGATGGCGTTCATGCCCAACCCGGTCGCCTTCTCGGCATCCGGCAGGACCGGCGTCGCATCGGCCCCGTCGACGACCTCTCCCAGCAGATCGGGCAGTTGGCCGAAGGTCTGCGACTCGAGATCGAGCGCCTGATCGATCTCGACGTGGCCGTCCCGCACCACGTCGGTCAACTCGACGGGGGCCAGGGTGACCGCCACGTCGCCGCCCGTCGGCTCAACCCTCACGACCCGGCCGAGCGCCTCGCTCGTGGCGAACATGATCTTCCCGGGCGCGAGGTCGCCGGCGCCCTTGGCGTCACCGTCGATCACGTACGTGAAACCGTCCGGACGAACGGAACGGACAGCGTTGCCACCCCCGGACACGAGCACGACATCCGGCTGATATTCCACCGAACTGTCCGGCTTCGGCGCGTACCCGTACTGCCGGCCGGTTGCGTCCGAGCCGGCGGCGCCGAGCATGCCGCACCCGGCAGTCAATGCGACGAGGCACACCAGTGCCGCGGTGCCGCCGAGCCGGCGGCGCACCACCGTGCGGCCAGGCGTGCCGTCGCAGCCGCCGCGCTCCGTCCGAAACCCATGCGTGGTCATGCGCCCGACGCTAGGCCGTTGGGGCCGTCACCGAATCGGGTGATTCCCTATGCGGAGTCGAGTCCGGTCCGAAGCCGGACGACCTCGACCAGGTCCACGTGAGCCGCTGGCAGCGGTCGCCCGGACTGTGGCCCCCGGCTCTGAGCTGAGCGGGACGCCGACGCCCGCTGCCTTCGACCTCGGCCGGACTGCGCGTAAGGGCGTACGGGGATTGCCCGAGTCGCCGGTATCGGTGCAGCCGACACGCCCTGGCTCGTGGTGCGGCACCATGCCAGTATTCATCACGTGCTGGGCGAGATCGTCGGCCGCGACGCGCTGATCGACCAGGCGTGGCGCTGTCTGGGTGAGGCCGGCGCCGTGCTGCTGGACGGGCCCGCGGGAATCGGGAAGACGACGATGTGGCGGGCGCTGGTGGCGCAGGCTGAGCGCACGGGCTGGCTGGTGCTCGCCTGCGCGCCGGCCGAGTCCGAAGTCGATCTGCCGTTCGCGGCGCTGGCCGACGTGCTTCATCCACTCGCCGATCGGGCGGCAGAACTGCCGGGCCCGCAGCGCCGCGCGGCCGAGATGGTGTTGCTCTCCGCCGACAGCGACGAACCGGTCGAGGAGCGGGTCGTCTGCGCTGCCACCCGGTCGCTGTTGGACGCGGCGGTGGCCACCGGTGTGCCGGTGCTGATCGCGATCGACGACACTCCGTGGCTGGACCGGGCCAGCGAGCGGGCGCTGCGGTTCGCGCTGCGGCGGGTGGCGCCTCGGTTGGCCACGCTGGTGACCTGCCGGAGAGCCGAGGCGGGGCCGGAGGTCGTACCGCTCGGCCTGGGCCAGGGTGCCGCCGGCAGCCGGCTCACCCGGATCGAGTTGGAGCCGCTGGGTGTGGGCGCCCTGCACCACATCCTGCGCAACCGGCTCGGCACCGCGCTCGGTCGTCCGCTGCTGGCCAGGATCGCCCGTGATGCGGGGGGCAACCCGCTGCTCGCCATCGAGCTCGCGCGTGCCGTGCTGCGGCTGCCCCGGCCGCCGTCGCCGGGCGACGACCTACCGGTGGCGGGGTCGATGCAACAACTCCTCGCCGAGGTGCTGGCCGCGTTACCCACCGACACCCTGCACGCGGTACGGCTGGCCGCGCTGCTCGCCGTCCCGGCGCTGCGCGACCTGACCGCTGCCGGGGTGCGGCCAGCCGTGTTCGACCCGGCGGAGGAGGCCGGGCTGCTCGTGGTGACGCCGGTGGCAGTCGAGTTCACGCATCCCGTCTACGCGTCAACGGTCCGCTCGGCCATCTCGCCCGGGGCCCGCCGCCGGCTGCACCGCGCGCTCGCCGACGTCGTCGCCGACCCGGACGAGCGGGCCCGTCACCTCGCGCTCTGCACGGTCGGCCCGGACGCGGCGGTCGCCGACGTCATCGCCCACGCCGCCGAGAGGCAGCACGCCCGCGGCGCGCCGGAGGTCGCCGCGCAACTCTTCGAGCGCGCCACAGCGCTTACCCCGCAGCAGGATGCAGCCGGCCGCGGCCGGCTGCGCCTGTCGGCGGTGCGCTGCCGGTACGACAGCGGAGACTATGCGGCGGCTGGTGCCGGGGCCGAGGCGATAGCCGCCGAGTTCGCCGGTGAACTGCGCGCCGAGTCGCTGTTGCTGCGGGCGATCGTGGCCTGGAGCGCCGACGAGCCCGGCGACGTCGCGGTGGGGGCAGCCGAACGGGCGCTGGCGGCGGCGCCGCCGGACTCACCGTTGGCCGGGCGTATCCATGCCCATCTGGCCGGGTTCCGCGATGCGCCGGAGCCCGCGCGCCGGCACGCAGAGGCCGCCGTCGCCCTACTCACCAGCCACGAGGACGACCGCGGACTGCTCGCCGCGGCGCTGCTGCAGTTGTTCCTGCAGGAGGTGCGGGCCGGGCGGCCGGCCCGCACGGAGTTGGTGGACCGGGCACTCGCGATGGAAGGCGGCGAGCCGTCCTGGCTGGCCGGCACGATACCAGCGGTCTGGTGGAAGTCGATCGACGACGCCGCCCGCGCCAGGCAGCGGTTGCACTGGATGCTCGGCCGAGCCACGGCTCGCGGCGATCAGCCGCTGCAGCACGAACTACTCAGCCATCTCGGTGAGACCGAGCTGTTGGCCGGTTGCTGGTCGGCCGCCGGGAAGCACATCGCGGCGGCCCGGGACCTCGGAGAGCAGCTCGGCACGGGGCTGAACGGCGAGCTGTGGCTTGCGGGGCTACTCGATGCGCACCGGGGCAACCTGGCCGAGGCCGGTCGTGTCGCCGAGGCCGGCCTGCGGCGCGCGGACGACATCGGCGACGGCTGGGTCCGGAGGATCTACCAGCATCTGGCCGGGTTCGTCGCGCTGTCCGCGGGCCGGACGGGCGAGGCCGCACGTGCGTACGGCAGCCTCGCCGCCAGCGTCGACGAGCTGGGCCTGGTTGAGCCGCTCGCTCAGCGGTTCGAGCCGGATTGGATCGAGGCGTGTGTGGGCGCCGGCGACCTGACGACCGCCCGCGCGGCGCTGGCCCGGCTCTCGGAGCGGCACGAACGGCTTCCCCGGCCGTGGACGACGCTGGGCCTCGCCCGCAGTCGGGTGTTGCTGGACAGCGCGAGCGGGGGCGACCCGCTGGCCGCGCTCGACGAACTCACCGCGGCCCGGGCAAGCGTGCCGGAGGGCGTACTACCGCTGGACCGCGCCCGCTGTCTGCTCGTCGCCGGCGTCGTGCATCGGCGGGCCCGACGCAAGCGTGCGGCCCAGGACGCGCTACGGGCCGCGGCGGCGGAGTTCGCCGCGATCGGCGCGAAGGCGTTCGCGGACCGCGCCCAGGCGGAGCTGGGCCGCGTCGGCGGCCGTCCCCCGGCACCGCTGGACCTCACCGCTACCGAGGAGCTGGTGGCTCGGCTCGCAGCCCAGGGTCGAACCAACCGGGCCATCGCTGACGAGCTTTTCATCAGCTCGAAGACTGTCGAGGCGAACCTCGCCCGCATCTACCGCAAGTTTGGGATCTCCAGCCGGGCCGAGCTCGGTGCGGCGATGGCGATCGCCGGACGAAACTCGCGCCCTCTCTGACGGAGAGGGGGCTCCGGCCGGCTATTCGTCGAGGGCTTGCCGGAGCGCCGGGTCGGGAACTGAGGACACCGCTGGCGGGCGTGCGGTCACCAGGTCGTAGGCCACCTTCCACGCCGCCGGCACCTCCCGTGCGGTGTTCTTCGCCAGCGTCACTGTCCGGCAGCCGTCACAGCGGGCGGCGACTCCACTCGCGTCGATGCCGAGGCGGCGGCACAGCGCCACAGCGCGGGGCAGGTGCAGTGACTGGCTGACGAGCAAAGCCCGCCGTACGCCGTACACGTCATGGGCGCGCTTGCAGGTGTCGTAGCTGTCGAGGCCGTACGGGTCAGCGACGATGTGCGCGGCGGGCACGCCCGCGGCGACGAGGTACGCCGACATCACGGCGATCTCGTCGCCGGAGGCACCGGCGCGGTCGCCGGAAACGAGCGCGGCGCGAGCCTTGCCGTCCTTGACCAGTTGGGCCGCCACGTCCAGCCGCCCCTTCAGGAACGGCATGGGCTGGGTGCCTCCCGGCGCCAACTGCGCGCCGAACACGATCACGACCGGCGCCTCGGGTGCGTCGTCGTTCGTGTGCAGATGGCCGGCGGAGTTCGCCCGGACCCAGAGCGCCGGCGCAGCGAAGATCAGCACGAGCCCGGCCCCGACGACGAGTGCCCACCGGACGAGCCGACGTCGCCGACGCACCGGCCGGCGGCCGGAGCGCCCCGGCGGTTCGGCGGGGCGCGCACCGTCAGCGTGACCGGGCGGACGCGACGCTGACGGGCCTGGCGTGGCGGTCATCAGCTGATGTTGACTTCCTCTGCCCCCTGAAGAGGGCAGATTCCTGGCGGCGCTCATGCGGCACGCCGGGTGGTTGACGCTTCGCAGCCCACAGGTGCCGGGCTCCACGTCCGTACACGACCAAGCCCGGCCGCG
>NZ_JBDPMC010000123.1:0-13511 GCF_039871625.1 Micromonospora sp. B11E3
AGCGCAGTGGTCCGGTGAAGGCGTCGCGGACGTATTGGTAGTTGGGGAAGCCGGCTGGTGCGGCGAGCGCGGGCGTGGGTGCGGCGGCGAGGCCGGCGCCGGTGGCGGCGACGCCGGCGGCGGCCGCGCCGCGTAGCAGGGTGCGTCGGGTGATGGGGCCTTCAGGGGTACGCGTCATCGTGGTCGCTCCGTTCATGAGACGGGCTGAAGGGGCATTGGGAGCGGGGCAGACCTGGCGAGTCGGCCGAGTGTCACTCAACCTCGCCGGGCGGCATGTACGGTGTGGACGCTCGTCGCGGACGGCTTCGTTGGTTGACGAGTCTGCGCGCGCCGTCTCGGCGGCGTCAAGACGCTAATCCGAATTAGCAAGGCGGTTTGGGCGCGCTCCGGCTGGCGATGCCGCCGGCGTCACCGGCCTGTCGGCTGAAGACCGATTTGCGCGCCGTGAACTGCGAACCGCTTCCACCCGTGCAGGGGGCGTAGCTCGGTGACGACACGGGCATGTGCTCACAAGGCGGGAGCTGAATGTGATGTTCGCACCTTCTGACCGGATTACCCGGCCGCCATCCCGATGGCAGGTCTGGCGGCGCGACGTCGTGAAGGTGGCGGCAGTCGTGGTGGCCGCCGCGGCCGGTGTCTCTGCGATCTCGGCGAGCAACGCCGCCGAAATTCCGAAGGCGGTCCCGCTCGACGCATCCCTCGTCCCGGTGCTGGCGAACGCGGCCTCGTCGTGCACGGCGACTCCCGAGCAGACCAAGGCCGTGCCGGCGCCACCACTGGGAGTCGAGCAGAACCAGCCACCGACGTTTCAGACGCCGATGAGCAAGGTCGTGCCCGTGTTCTCGTTCAAGGGCTTCCCCGACACCGCCAACCTGCGGCTCAATGGGTCGGCGACCGTCGCGGGCGGGCGGCTGGTGCTGGCATCCGGGCGGGACAAGGCGGGCAGCGCGTGGGCGACCACCAGGATCGACCCGTCCCGCTCCTTCAGCACGGGGTTCTCGTTCGAGATCACCAAGATCAGCGACGGGATCGCGTTCGTGGTCCAGGGTCAGTCCCGCACTGCGCGCGGGAGCAGCGGCGAAGGGCTCGGGTACGGCGCCCGGCCGGATACCGGCCGGCCGCGGATCCAGCCGAGCCTGGCGGTCGAGTTCGACGCGTGGGCCAACAGGTTCGACCCCGTCGGCCGCCAGCACGTCGCGGTGACCAGGAACGGTGACATCACCCAGCATCTCGTGTGGAAGGACCCGGGCTTCAGCCTGTACGGCAGGGGCGTCGCCAACGTGTGGATCGACTATGACGCCAGGTTGCACAGGCTGAGGGTCTACGTGAGCAGGAAGTCCGGCTTCCGTCCGGCCAAGCCGCTGTTGACGACATCGGTCGACCTGCGCCTGATCGTCGGCACCGGGCAGGCCTACGTCGGGCTCACCGGCGGCACCGGCATCACGACGGTGGCCGACCCGGTGCAGGCGGTGGTGGCGTGGAACGTGAAGTTGAGATGAGAGCCGACGTCGTGCGCGTGGACCGGTGTCGGGTCAGCGCTCCGCGGGACCGTCCCGCCATGACTGCGGCTGCAACGACCGGAGGCCGCTGTGCCAGGGATGGTTCGGGTTGCTCTCCACCAACGCCAACTTCTCTCTCATCTTGCCGAGCACTGGCGGTTCCTCGTCGTCGTCGAAGAAGTCGCCTTGGAGGAGCCTGATCAGATCGAGCCGATACTCAGGGTTACGAATGTAGGAGCTGAACAACACGTTCAGCCGGTAGTAGACAGTGATGAAGTTGCGCCACCACTGGGTGGCGTTGCGCGACTTGCGCTCGAACTCGGCGAACGCGGACTTGGCGTAGCCGAGCGGCGCGGCGGCGATGATGTTGCTCGCGGCGAGCCGCGCGCTGCTGAGCGCGATGCCGACGCCGCTGGAGAAGATCGGGTCCACGAACCGCGCGGCGTCGCCGACGAGCACCCATCCGTCGCCGGACAGTTCGCGCATCGAGTAGCTGTAGTCGCCCTCCGCGGTGTACGGGCGCAATCGGCGGGCGGCGCGCAGCGCCTGTGCCAGCGGCGGACGGGTGCTCACCCACGCGTCGAAGAACTTCTCCAGGTCACCGCGCGCCTCGCGCAGGCGGGCCTTCTCCGTGACGACGCCGACGCTGGTCACGGTGTCCGAGATCGGGATCTGCCACATCCAGGATCCGGCGAAGGGAAGGAAGTGGATGATCGTGTAGTCACCGATGCCGGTGGTGCCGCTCGCCGCCTCCCGGTCGAGGCCCTCGAACCAGGAGTGCACGGCGTACTGCTTGAACTCTGGATCGGCGACCTTGAGTTTGAGCTGACGGCCGAGCAGGGTGCCACGGCCGCTCGCGTCGACCACCATCGGCGCGTGGACCTCGGAAGTCACGCCATGCCGTCGGAAGGTCACGCGCTTGATCGGGCCGTCGAGGTCCACCCGGCCGACCCGGGCCTCCTGGAGCACGGTGGCGCCCAGTTCGGCGGCATGTTCCAGCAGCAACGTGTCGAATCGGGCTCGGTCGACGTGATAGGTGTATTCGTGAAATACCCCGGTTTGTTGGCGTTCGGCGAACCGGACGGCGACCTGCGGGATGGTGAAGTGGCGGCGGTAGCGCACCACGCCGTCGGCCGTCGGGGCGTCGTCCGCCGCGGCCGTCCACGCCGCGCCGTACTTCCGCGCGAATCCGGCTCGGTCGATCTTGTCCAGCACGCCGATCTCCTGGAGGGCCACCGTCGCCCTCGGCACCAGCGACTCGCCCACGTGCGGGCGGGGAAACCGGTCGCCCTCCAACACAATGCACCGCAGACCGGCCTTCGCCAGGTACGACGCGACGGTCGAACCGGCGGGGCCACCTCCGATGATGCAAACGTCGTAGGTCTCGGCAGTCACGATCCGTCCCTCCCTGCAATCGTGCGGTCCTCAACCAACGCACGGCGGTCGAGCTTGTCGTTGGCCGTCCGCGGCAGCCGGTCGACCGTGCGGACGCTGTCGGGTATGAGGTGCGGGGCCAGTCGCCGCGCGAGGAACGGTTTGACCTCGCCCAGCGGCAGGGCGTTCCCAGAGCGGGTGCGTACCCACGCGCGCAGGCGGGCCCGGTGACCGGATCCGACGGCCACGACCGCGGCCTCGACGACATCCGGGTGAGCGTGCAGCGCCGCCTCGATCTCGGCCGGTTCGACCCGGTAGCCCCGAATCTTCATCATGTGGTCGCGACGGCCGACGTACTCGAACGCGCCGTCGGGGAGTCGGCGCACGACATCGCCGGTGGCGTACGGGCCGTGCAACGGCTCGGCGTTGAGGTAGCCGGTCATCAGCGTCGGCCCGGCGACCATCAGTTCGCCTTCCTCGCCGGGTTCAGCGATCGTTCCGTCCTGACGGACGGCCCAGATCTCGTCGCCCGCGGCTGCGATGCCGATCGGCACCGCAGCGGTGCGGTCGGCCGGGATCGCCCCGACGCGGTGGAAGGCGCAGACGTTGGTCTCGGTCGGGCCGTAGAAGTTGTAGAGGTCCAACGATGGCCAGCGCTCGCGTAGCGCTCTGAGGTGCTCGATGGGGAACGTCTCGCCCGCGAACACGACGGCGCGCAGGGGCAGGCGGGTCTGGTCGAGCAGATGTCCGAATTCCATCATCATCGTCAGCGCGGACGGTACCGAGTACCAGATGGTGATGGCATGGTCGTCGATGAACCGCACCAGGTTCCGCGCCGGGGTGGACGCCGGGATCAGGTGTACGGAAGCGCCCGCTCGGAACGCCGCGTAGAGGTCGAACACCGAGAGGTCGAACTGCAACGGCGCGTGGTTGGCGAGGCGGTCGCCGCCGGTGACGCCGATTTCGTCCGCTGCCCAGTCGACGAACGCTGCCGCCGCGGAATGGCTCACGCACACGCCTTTGGGTGTGCCGGTCGAGCCCGAGGTGTAGAGCACGTAGGCGAGGTCGGCGTCACGTGTCGACGGCCGTGGCGGTCGTGGCGCCGACCTGACCTCCCACCGGGCGAGATCGTCGTGGCCGATCAGCGCGGGCGGTAGCGCCGTCTGCCCGGCGAGGTCGGTGGCCCTCCCGTCCGTCGTCACCACGGCGGCGGGTGTGCAGTCGCTGATCAGGGCCGCCGCCCGCGGTGCGGGGGCGCGCGGGTCCAACGGGACGTAGGCCGCGCCCAGCCGCAGTACCGCCTGCGTGACCGCGACGCCGAACGTGGACTTCGGCAACCACAGGGCGACGCGATCGCCGGCATCGACACCGAGCGTGCGCAGTCCGGCGGCGAGCTCGTCCGCGCGAGCGTTCAGCTCGCGATAGGTCAGGCGGGCGTCCGGACCACACACGGCCACCGCGTCGGGTGTCGCCGCGGCGGCGCGGAGGACGTGCTCCTCAAGTCTCACGGCGTAGCTCCGCCGCGATGACGTCGCGGTGGATCTCGGAGGTGCCGGAGAACAGCGACGCGGGCACCGCGTCCGCGATCGCCTGCTCGACGCCGGACCCTTCCATGATGCCCGCACCGCCGTGCAGGTGCACGGCGTCGAGCGCGTTGAAGGTGGCGGCCTCGCTGACGCCCAGCTTCGCGAGCGACACGTCGAGCGGACGGGCCGTCCCCTGGTCGCGCGCCCAGCAGGCGCGGTACAGCAGCAGACGCGCGCTCTCCAGACGTAGTTTCATGTCGGCGAGTCGGTGTGCGACGGCCTGGTGTCTGGCGAGCGACTTGCGGAACTGGCGGCGCTCGCTGGTGTACGCGACGGTCCTGCCGAGTTGGCGGTCCATGGCACCGACGTAAGCGGCGAACAGGCAGGTGCGTTCCCATTCCATCGATCCGGTGAAGATGTCGCGTCCATCGCCCTCGCCGCCGAGCCGGTTCGCCACCGGTACTGCCACACCGTCGAGGTAGACCGGGGCGAGTGGCGAGGACGCGAGCCCGGTCTTCGGCAGCGGTGAGCCGACCGTCACCCCTGGTGTGTCGCGGTGAACGACGAACGCGCTGATGCCCAGGTAGCCGCTGCGGGGATCGGTGCTCGCGTACACCACGAACACGTCGGCCAGCGGAGCGTTGGTCACGTAGTTCTTCACGCCGTCGAGCACGTACCGGTCGCCGTCGCGTACGGCCGTGGCGCGCATGGCGTAGACATCGGACCCCGCCTCGGCCTCGGTTATCGCGTTGGCCGCGATCCACTCACCCGACCCGAGCTTCGGCAGCACCTCGTCCCGTACGGAGTCGGTGCCGTGCGCCGCGATCGGCATCGCGCACGCGAACAGGTGGGCGCAGGCTGAGAACGCCAGCCCCATGTCCTCGTGCCCACGGGCGAATGCCTCGATCGCGAGGGCCGTGCTCAGCGAGTCGAGCCCAAGCCCACCCCAGCGTTCGGGAAGGCTGAGCCCGAGCAGGCCGAAATCCCCGCACTGGAGCCACTTCTGCCGGCTGAAGTACGGTCCGCCGCGACGGTCGTGCTCGTCCGGGGCGTTGAGCGCGACGCCGAGTGCGTGGATGCTGTCCACGAGTAGACGTTGGTCGGGGTCCGGTGCGAAGTCCATGTGTCCTCGGCGGGGTGTGCGTGCCCGCTGTCCGATGGTCAGGCCGGCAGACGATCGGCCGCGATCAGCACGTACTGCAGCACGTTGGACCGGTATCCGTCGAGGAACGCCTGCTCGACGCCGGTACGGTGCTCGGAGTGGCTGCGCAGCTCCCAGTACGGGATCGTCTCAGAGTTGAGGACGGTGACCTGACTGGGCGAGAACCCGGCGGCGGACAACGCGGCGAGGTATTCGCTGCGCTTGTGCATCCGGGTGCCGTAGTGCGCGTCCACCGCCTCGCAGTCCGCGCTCGTCGGCGCGATCGCGTCGTTGACGCAGTAGGTGACGCAGACGTAGCGGCCGCCGGGACGCAGCAGCCGGGCGAACTCGCCGAACGCGGCAGCCAGGTCGACGTACATCGTGGTCTCGTTGGTGAGGACGCGGTCGAAGTGGCCGTCCGGGAACAGTGTTCGGGTCATGTTCTGCAGGTGGAAGGCGACCTTGTCCGTGCAGCCGTGCCGAGCTGCCTGCTTGGTGGCGAAGTCGACCTGGTACTGCGACAGCGTGATGCCGTCGACCCAGCAGCCGAACCTGCGGTGCGCGCTGAACGAGCCACCGCCTCTGCCCGACCCGGCGTCGAGTAACCGCTCGTCCGGCCCCATGCCGCCGAACGCGTCGAGCACGACGTCCATCTGTGCGCACTCCAGCCGGTGCAGTTCCCGGATGATGGCGGCTTCACGGTCGGCGCCGCTGCCGGACAGTACGGCAGGGTCGTACTCCCCGAGGCCGTAGTGGTGGTGAACCAGCCCGTCCTCGGCGCCGAGCAGAAGGTTGATCGGGTCGTTCAGTTTCTCGTTCCAGTAACGAGCTACTGACTTTTCGTAGTCGGTGGCGATAGCGTCGGGTGTCACGTCTGTTTTGGGCACAGCGGCCTCCGGGGATCGTAGGGAATGCGTGCGGACCAGTCCAGCCATGCTCTCGATGGTCTCCCACTTCGAGTGCGGCCAGTCGCTCAACGTAATCGAATATTCACTCTCGACGAATGCGATGAGTTCTTCGACGTTGAGCGAGTCAATCAGTCGATGCTCCAGCAGCGGGGTACGCTCGTCGAACGAGATGTCCTCGCCCTCCAGCAGCACCTCGGCGACGAAGCCATGGATCACCCGTTCGATTTCGTCCATTGTCTTGCCTTCCCTGACGCGGGGGTGCTGTCATGATCCATGCCTCTGCCGGCGTGCGCAAGGGTCAAGCACGCCAGTACTCACGGTAATTGTCGACACAGGGCGGTGATGCGACATGGACGCTGAATTGGGCCGGTCACATACGCCACAAGCAATGTCCATTTTTGATCCGTTTGACGCCGCTAGCTCCACAAGTGGCGGCGCACACGCGGTGTGGCGTGCGCTGCGGCGGACCGAGCCGGTGCGTAAGGACGTCGCCCCCAACGGGACGGAGTGCTGGTCGTTTTTTCGCTACGCGGAGTGCCACACAATTCTGCGCGACACGTCGGTGTTCAGCTCCACATCGGGCGCCGTGCTCACCTGTGTCGGCGCGCCCGACCCGGCCGGCGGCCAGGCTCTGGCGCTCACGGACCCGCCCCAGCACACGGCGCTGCGCCGGCCGTCCGCCCGCGCGGTGGGGCCCGCGGCCGTCCGGGCGCACGAGGCCGAGATCCGCGTGCGCGTGCGCCGGTTGCTACGCCCGATCCTCGCCGGAGGCGTCCACGACCTGGCCGCCACGCTGCGGCAACTCCCGATGATCGCCGCCGGTCCGCTGCTCGGGATACCCGAGGACCATTGGGACAGCGCCGTCGCGGCCGCCCTCGCCACCATCGCGCCGAGCGACCCGTCCTATCAGGACGGCGACGAGGACGAGACCGTCCTACGCGCGAGTTCACGGCTCTTCGGGTCGATCAGGGCCTCGTTGGCCACGTCGCTGTCCCGACCGGAAACGCTCATCGGCGCATTGTCGGCGACCTCCATCGACGGCACCGCGCTGACCCGCCGCCGGATCATGCTGAACGTCCACAGCGCGCTGGTCGGCGGCAACACCGCCACGGTGAACGTCGCGCTACACCTGCTGCTGCACCTCGCGCGCACACCCGAGCTGTGGCGGGCGGTCGTCGACGACCGGTCGGTGATTCCCGGGCTGGTCGACGAAGCGGCACGCTGGACCACCCCCGCACAGCAGTTGGTGCGTCGGGCCACCGCGGACGTCGAACTCGGCGGGGTACGGCTGCGCGCGGGCGACTGGGTGGTGGCCTGGATCGCGTCGGCGAACCGGGACGAGTCCGTGTTCTCGTCGCCCTACCGGTTCGATCCCCGCCGCGCGCCCAACCCGCACCTCGCGTTCGGGCTCGGTCCCCACTTCTGCGTCGGCGCGGCGGCGGCACGCACGCTGCTCGCCGCCCTCGTCGACGAGCTCGCCGACAGCGGCGTCCGCTTCGCTCTCGCCGGCCCTCCGCGCCACCTCGTTTCCGCCGTGGTGAACGGGATCGCCAGCCTACCGATAAGGTTCACGCCATGACCGCGACCTGCGGCGAGCACGCGGAGGCCGCCGTACGAGGGCTGTGCCACGCGACCGGCCTCGACCAACTCGCCGACCAGGCGGCGGCGGACGTCCGGCTCATGGGTGAAACGTGGCGACATCGCCCGCTCGACGCCCCTCCCGCGTGGTCGACGCTCACCGCGGACAGCACACCGCTCGAACTCTCCGTCGTGCTCGGCGACGAGCCGCTCGGTCTGCGAGCCTCGGTCGAAGCACACGCCGACCCCGCGAACCCGGTGTCGTACTGGGAAAGCGCGCGCCGGTTGAACGCCCGCCTGAGCGCCACCCACGGCCTCGACCTGAGCAGGGTGCGGCGGATCGAGCACCTCGTGGCCCCCCGACCGGCCGACCGCCCGCCCATGGCGGCGTTCCACACCATGGGCTGGGTTCCCGGCCGACCGCCGAGCGGCAAGATCCACCTGTGGCTCGGCGGCCCCAACCCCGCCGACACGGCCGCGCGCGTCGACGCGGCACTGTCCGCGCTCGGCTTCCCCGGCCAGTGGCAGGTGATCGCCGGCGCGATGCACGACGACGACACGGTGTCCTACCTGTGCCTCGACCTCGCGACAGGACCGTCGGCCAGGACGAAGCTGTACGTGCAGCACCGCGGTGTCCTCACCGCGGAACGCCTCGCCCGGTGGGACCGGTTGGGGCCACGTGCCGACCTCGGAGACGGCCCCACGATGGCCGCGATCGCAGGCCGCGCCTGGGCGCGATCCGCGTGGGCACCGGGGACACCGTCGCGGACCCGGCTCGAATGGCGCTCCAACCACCGCCGCTTCTGGTCGTACGGCACCTACGTGTCGCTCGTACCCGGCGGCACGCGTCCGATCGAATCGGTGATGCACCAGTTCGGGCTGACCCCGCGCTGCCGATCCGACGCCGAGGCGCAGTGGATGATCCGCGAGGTCCTCGACGCCTACGACGTGTCGGCGCGCAGCCGCGACGCCTACGAGCGCTGCGCGCGGTTCTTCATGGGCGGCGAGGCGGACAAGGAGATGTACGCGCACTCGTTCCTCAGCGCACAGCGCTCCCCCCACGGACCCGCGCGGATCGCGGTGTACTTCAACCCACGGATGTACTTCCGACGGCACGGCCTCACCAACGGTGATCTCGCGCGGGCGGGGCAGTTCCAGAGCCACGGCGGGGACGACGGTGGCCGCTGACCGGATCGGGACGTTTCGGGGCGACGGCGCGGACTTCTACTACGTCGTGCGCGGTGCCGGCCCGCCCCTCATGCTGCTGCCCAGCGGCGGCGGTGACGCGCACTGCGCCGATCTGCTCGCCACCCGGCTCGCCGAGACCTACACCGTTCTGACCTACGACCGGCGGGGCCAGACCCGCACCGCGGTGGACGACCCGGGGCGCCCGGTGTCACTCGAACGGCATGCCGAGGACGCGGCCGCGCTGGCCGACCACATCTTCGGCGAGGCCCCCGCCAGCGTGTTCGGGTGCAGCACCGGCGCGGTCATCGGCCTGGAACTCGCGTGGCGCCGGCCGCGGCGGGTGAGTGTCCTCATCGCCCACGAACCCCCGCTGCGGTCGCTCGCCACCGCGTCCGAGCGCGTCAGGTACGACAGGTTGCACCGCGACGCTCGGCGGGTGCACGCGGAGTCGGGCTGGCAGGCGGCGCTCAGAATCATGCGAGCCGGCTTCGGCGACCCCTCCCACGATCCACGCGACCACGAGGACGAGGTGGTGTGGGAGCCGCCCAGCAGCCGGACCGTCGCGAACATCAACGCCTTCCTCACCGGCGAGGCGCGCGCGACATGGGAATACCGGGTCAGCGCCGCTGGCTGGGCGGCCCTGCGCGCGGGCGCCACGACGGTCGTGCCCGCCACCGGCCGGACGACCGACACATTCCCCAGCCGTTGCGCGGCCAGGCTCGCGGCCGTGCTCGGCGAACACCTGGCCGACCTGCCGGGTGGTCACGAGGGGTACCGGACACACCCCGTGGCGTTCGGCGCGGCGCTGCACGCGCTGCTCACCTCGCGCGGGTCCACCGGGTGACGCACCGACGGCCAGATGATCTCGCAGAGAGAGACGAGAGCCCGACGGCACTCGGGTCACGTCGAGCCAAGCCGGCAGCATCCCCGCAGGTCCGGCTGCATGCCGGCCGACTTGCAGCACAACAGGTCATGGATCACGTGGCCGGTGCCCTCGTCCCGTCACAACGCGAAGTAGTGGTACGTCGCACGCCGCGGGCCCAAACCGGAAACCGGCACGCTTCCCACCAGCGGGGCTAACGTTGCGCCGATGGTCGTCCTATCGTGTCGGCATGCGTTCACCTGCCTCGGCCATCGTCGGTCGGGACGTCGAGCTGGCGGTCTTGCGAGAGCTGATTGTGGGGGTGGCCGAGGGCCGAGGCGGCATGGTGTGGGTGGACGGCGAACCTGGGATCGGGAAGTCGACACTGCTCTCTGCGGCGATGGATGAGGCGGCGCGGTTGGGGTGTGCGGTGTACGCGGGGGCCGCGTCGGAGTTGCTGCCGCCGTTTCCGTTGCAGGTGTTGCTGGACGCGCTGCGGGTGGGGCGGGATTCGGTGGACCCGTTGCGGGCGCCGTTGGTGGGGTTGTTGCGGGGGGAGGGAAGGTCGGAGCTGGTGACGCCGCGGGATGTGGCGGCGTTGTTGGCCGAGCAGGTCCTGGTGTTGGTGGATCGGTTGTGTTCGGTGTCGCCGGTGGTGCTGGTGCTCGACGACGCGCAGTGGGCGGACGAGGCGAGCCTGTCGGTGTGGTCGCGGTTGGGCCGGGCCGCCGCCCAGGCGCCGTTGTTGCTGGTGGCGGCGTGCCGGCCGGTGCCACGCCGACCGGAGGTGACCGCAACGCGGCGCGACCTCGTGGAGCGGGGGGCGACGGTGCTGCCGTTGGGGGCTCTGTCGGCACCGCAGGTGATCGAGGTGGTCGGCGAACTGGTGGGCGCGGTGCCGCGCGGGGCGTTGGCGGAGCTGACGGGGCAGGCGGGGGGAAATCCGCTCTATGCCCGCGAGGCGGTCGAGGCGTTGGTCCGGGAGTCGCGGATCACGGTGGTGGCGGGAGTGGCGGAGTTGACGGATGCGGGGGAGTGGCCGGGGTCGTTGCCGGAGGCGATCGGGCGGCGGTTGGGGTTCCTGCCGGAGCGGACCCGGTCGGTGCTGGGGCTGGCGGCGGTGTTGGGTTCCGCGTTCACGGTCGATGACCTGGGGGTGGTCTCCGGTCAGGCGGCGACCGAGTTGATGGTCGTGGTCGATGAGGCGGTGGCGGGCGGGGTGTTGGCGGCGTCGGGGGATCGGCTGGTGTTCCGGCACGGGCTGATCCGGCAGGCGCTGTACGAGGCGATGCCGGCGAGTCTGCGGGCGGCGTTGCATCGGCAGGCCGCTCGGGCGCTGGCCGGCGCGGGGGCGCCGGTGGAGCGGGTGGCCGAGCAGTTGCTCGCCGGCCCGGTGACGGCCGACGAGTGGATGATCGATTGGGTGGCCCGGGAAGCCGCGGCGATGACCTACCGGGCGCCGCGGGTGGCCGTCGACCTGTTGACCCGGGTCCGCGGCGCGGTCGACGACGATCCGCGCCGGGAACGGCTGGATGCCGACCTGACGGTCGCGCTGTCGCAGCTTGGCGACAACAAGCAGGTCGAGCAGTTGGCCCATCCGGTGTTGGCCTTCAGCCGCGATCCCGTGGTGACAGCTCGGGTGGCCTGGACCCTTGTGTACGCGCTGATGCGCATGGGGCGGTACGAGCAGGCCGTTGAGGTCGCCGAGCACACGCTGGAGCGGCCGGGACTTTCGGCGGTCTGGGCCGCCCGGCTGTGCGCCCTGCGCGCCCTTGCGCTCATCGGCGACGGGCGTTTCGACGAGGCTCGGGAGGCCGCCGCACGAGCCGAGGCCGAGGGGCACCAGGCCGGTGACCGGCTGGCGGCCGGATACGCCCTGCACGCCCTGGCCCTCATCGAGCACAACCAGCGGCGGGACGTGGCGGCGCAGGTGGCGCTCATCGATCGCGCGCTGGCGGTGCTGGGGGACGAACCGCCGGTCGCCGACCTGCGGCTGCTGCTGATGATCAACCGCGCGGGTGGCCTGGACAACCTGGGCCGGCCCGCCGAGGCCGACGACGCCTTCGGCCAGGCCATGGTGTTCGCCGAACGTGCCGGCACTCCGCCCCGGCTGGGGCATCTGCGGGCGAAGATCGCAGACTACAGCTTCTACCGGGGGCGGTGGGACGAGGCGCTGGCGGAGCTGCAGGCTTCTGCCGACCTGCCGATCGACATGACGTACCGGCTGGCCGGCCGCGGGGTGCGGGCGTTGATCGCGGTTCACCGCGACGACCTGCCGGCGGCCGAGCGGGAGTTCGTCGGCGTCGAGGAGCTGACGAGCCCCGGGAACGGCTTGCGCCTGTACGCCGACCTCCTGCTGGTTGCCTGGGCGTTGGCGGCCGAGCGCGAGGGCCGGCCCGGCGAGGCGCTGGCTCGCCTGCTGGCCGCGTTCGATCCCGAGGGAAGGCGCGACTTTCCACAACTGACCCCGGACACGCCGATGTGGTTGGCCGACGTGGTCCGGCTTGCGCTGGCCTGCGGCGACCGTACCACCGCCGCCACCGCCGCGGCCTGGGCAAACGCCGCCTCCCAGGGGCAGGCGTCTCCCGCCACCACCGCCGCGGCCGGGTACTGCGCGGGCCTGCTGGCCGCCGACCCCACGGGGATTCTCACCGCCGCCGACACCTTCCACCGCATCGGCTACCCCCTGTTCCGCGCGCAGGCACTGGAGGACGCCGCCGTGCTGTACGCCGATCGCGGCGACCAGCTTGCGGCGCGGGCCGCGTACGCGCAGGCGATCGAGGTCTACACGTCGCTCGACGCAGCCTGGGACATCATGCGCGCCGACGCTCGCCTACGGCTGTACGGCATCCGCCGTGGCCGCCGCGGACCACGCCGCCGGCCCACCATCGGCTGGGAAGCCCTCACCACCACGGAACGGAAGATCGCAGACCTCGTCGCCGCGGGACAGTCCAACCCGAACATCGCCGCCCAACTGTTCCTGTCCCGCCGTACCGTGGAAACCCACGTCTCCCACATCCTGGCGAAGCTCGGGGCCCACTCGCGGGTCGACATCGCCCGTGAGCTGGCAAATGCGCAGTAAGACACTTGGAGTGACTTCGAAACGTCAAGCGGGGGGGGCGACGGGGGCCTTGTCTCGCACGGCCGATCGTGGGTCACGATGCGGGACGAGGGCTCAAGAGAGCCATCGGGATGAGCAGGATGGCATACCAACCGGGCGCCGCGGTCACCAAGCTCTGCGGGAAGGGTGCCGACGGGTCGACGAACGCCGTGCTCACGAGCGCGCCGATCCCCATGGGCACGATGTAGCTCAGCCTTGATCCACCGACGCGGTTGGCGGCGGTCACCGGTTGATCATTTCGATGTCGGGGTGAGTCGGCGGGTGTGTGGGAGCCGCCGATCGTTGGTCGGCTTGCTCCAGTCGTGTTTGTGCGG
>NZ_JBDPMC010000124.1:0-13219 GCF_039871625.1 Micromonospora sp. B11E3
CTCAAACTCCAAGTACCAAGCCCGCGGACCCAACGTAGACCGGCATAGCTACAAAGCCACCATCGCGATCGACATCATCACAAACCATTGCGAAACACCCGCCGGACCTTAACCGAGCGGCGTTGGATCTAGTGCGGCGGGCGGGGCAGGCCGGCGAGCCACCGGTCCAGGGCCGCGGGGGAGCGGAACAGCAGTACCGGCGGCCCGGACGGGTCGCTCCGCCAGGCCCGCATCCGGCGCCGGGCCCGCCCGAACGCGGTGACGTGCCAGACCAGGATCGAGTCCCGGGACAGCACGCTGCCCAGCGACTCGCGGTTGCCGTTGCAGATCTCCTCACCCGTCACCAGCCGGCGCAGGGTGCGGCGCAGCAGCCGCCAGAAGGAGCGCCAACGCGGGTAGTCCAGGCCGACGACCAGGTCGGCGCGGGCCAGCGGCACGTCCCGCCACCCGTGGTACGCCCCGTCGAGGATCCAGCGGTCCCGTCGGCAGATCTCCTCGATCCGGCTGCGTTGCCGCGCGACCGGTACCTCCACCCAGCCCGGCTGCCAGAGCAGGTCGTCCACCGGGTACCACGGCAACCCCAGGCGCTCGGACAGCCGCGCCGCGAGCGTGGACTTGCCGGCCCCGTACACCCCGTAGACCAGGATGCGGGACGGTGTGCTCATCCGCGGCAGCGTACGTCCCCGACGCAATCCCGGCCGAGGTGACCGGACGACGCAAGAATGCGCCGCCGCAGGTCAGGGAACGATCACCCGGATGCCGGGCGGGGTGGGGGGCCGTCCAGGGCGGCGGGTGCCCGGGGTCGTCTCAGCGTGTGAAACCCTACTTGACCAATAGGTTTTATGGGTAGACGCTTTCATTCATGACCAGCCAGAACGCCCCGCTCGACGGCACCGCGGTCGCGGTGTCGCGGGTGTGTTGCCGCGGCTGGACCGGCGCGCGCGGCTGCTGCCGCTGACCGCGTTCCTGACTTCCTCCCCCTCGTCACCTTCTCCACCGTCGCGCCGCCGGCTCAACGAGGACCGGCAGCCGCCTCCGTGACACGTTGCGCGGCCCGCTCGACGAGGCACCGCGCCCCCGCCATGCCCGGGATGGTGCGTGCCCTCGCTCCCGACCCAGGAGGAATGCCATGACCATGGCCGCCGAACCCCTCGCCCCGGTCGACCCGGACACGTTCCGCACCCTGCTGCGCCGGCAGGCCGCCTCGGTCGCGGTGGTGACCGTCGCGGGCGACCCGCCGGTGGGATTCACCGCGACATCGTTCACGTCGGTGTCGCTGCGACCGCCGCTGGTGTCGTTCTGCCTGGCCCGGTCGTCGTCGAGTTGGCCGACGGCCGCCCGCGCGAGGCACGTCGCGGTGCACCTGCTCGGCGAGGACCAGCAGGACATCGCGCGGACCTTCGCCACCAGCGGCATCGACCGGTTCGCCGCGCACCCCGGATGGCGGTACGGCCCGTACGGGGTGCCGCTGCTGGACGAGCCGGTCGCCCGGCTGCTGTGCCGGGTGACCCAGCGGGTGCCGGCCGGCGACCACACGATCGTGCTGGCCGAGCCGCTCAGCGGCAGCCACGGCGACGGCGCCCCGCTGCTCTACCACATGGGGCGGTACGCCGCCCTGCGTCCATCCACGAAGGAGTCCTGAGTTGAAGCCCGGATACACCTTGAACCGGCGGGCGTTCCTGTCCGCCGCCGTCGGCGCCGTCGCGCTGGGCCTGACCGCCTGCGCCGGTGACGACGAACCGGACGCCGCGCTCGCCGCCGCGCCGCTGGCCGAGGCCGTGCCGAAGGGCACCAAGCTCGTCGTGGGGGACAAGGAACACCAGAAGGCGATCGAGTACTCCGGCCTGGCCGAGCGGTTCACGTTCGAGGTCGAGTGGGCCAACATCAGCGGCGGCCCGCAGACCCTGGAGGCGTTCCGGGCCGACGCGCTGGACCTCGGGTCGGTCGCCGACATACCGCCGATCCACTCCCACTGGACCGGCATTCCCACCAGGATCGTCGCGTCGAAGTTCCGCCAGGACCCACTGAACCACGCCATCTACCGGCTCGGCATCGCGCCGGGAGTAACGGTCGGCACCCTGGCGGACCTGCGCGGCAGGCGGGTCGCGTACAGCCCGGGGCAGGCGCAGGGCGCACTGATCCTGCGGGTGCTGCACAAGGCCGGCCTGTCCAAGAAGGACGTCGAGCTGGTCGAACTGCCGAGCACCGGCGACGTGTACGCGACGGCCCTGGCCAGCCGCCAGGTCGACGTCGCGCCGATCGGCGGCGTGCAGATCAGGCGGTACGAGAGCAAGTACGGCAGGGACGGCGCCACCACGATCCCGCACGGCCTGCGCGACGATCCCGGCCACCTGTACGCGCCGGCCACCGTGCTGGCCGACCCGGCGAAGGCGGCGGCGATCCGCGAGTACGTGCAGGTGTGGGCGCAGGCCTGGCGGTGGCGGGAGGCCCACCCCGACGAGTGGATCGAGCGCTACTACATCAGGGACCAGGGCCTCACCGCCGACGACGGCCGGTGGCTGGTCGAGAACAACGGCATCGCCGACATCCCGGCGAGCTGGGCCGAGGCCATCTCCCGGCACCAGGAGACCATCGACCTGCTCGCCAAGGAGACCGGAAACCGGCCGCTCAGAGCCGAGGACCTGTACGACCGGCGGTACGAGACCGTCGCCGCGGACGCCCTCGCGGCGGGAGGTGCCCGGTGACCGCCTCCGTTCTCACCAGGCACCGCCCGGCGGCGGCCACCGGATCGGCCCGTACGGCGAAACGACCGCTCGGCCCCGGCCGCCCCATCCCGTTCGGCGCCGCCGTCGGGCCGCTGCTGCTGCTGGCGGTGTGGACGGCCGGGTCGGCGGCCGGCTGGCTCGACCCGCGTACCCTGTCGGCGCCCTGGACGGTGGTGACGACGGCCGGTGACCTGATCGCGGACGGCCGGCTGCAGGACAACCTGGCGGTCTCCGCCGGCAGGGCCGGCCTCGGGCTCGGGATCGGCACCGTCGTCGGCACCGTGCTGGCGTTGGTCGCGGGGCTGAGCCGCTGGGGCGAGGCCGTCCTCGACGGCCCCATCCAGATCAAACGGGCCATCCCCGCCCTGGCGCTCGTGCCGCTGCTGGTCCTGTGGTTCGGCATCGGCGAGCAGATGAAGGTCACCACCATCACGCTCGGCGTGTTCGTGCCGGTCTACATACATACGCACAACGGCCTGCGGAGCATCGACAGCCGGTACGTCGAGCTGGGTGCGTCGCTGCGGCTGCCGCCGGCCGTCTTCATCCGCCGGATCGTGCTGCCCAGCGCGCTGCCCGGCTTCCTGCTCGGCATGCGGTTCGCCGTGGTGGGCGCCTGGCTCTCCCTCGTGGTCGTCGAGCAGATCAACTCGACCAGCGGCATCGGCTACATGATGGACCTCGCCCGGCAGTACGGCCAGACCGACGTCATCATCGTCGGCCTCGTGCTCTACGGCCTGCTCGGGCTGGTGTCCGACGGCGCCGTCCGGCTCGTGCAGAGGAGGGCGCTGTCGTGGCGACGCACGCTGGCGGACTGACCGCCGCGCCACCGCGCGCCGTTCGGGTACGCGGCCTCTCCCGGGGGTTCGGTGACCGGACGATCCTGGACGGGCTCGACCTGGAGATCGCCGCCGGCGAGTTCGTGGCCCTGCTCGGCCGCAGCGGCTCGGGCAAGAGCACGCTGCTGCGGGCGCTGGCCGGTCTGGACCGCGACGTGGCGGGCGGCGGCCTGGTCGAGGTGCCGCAGAACTCGTCCGTCGTGTTCCAGGACGCCCGGCTGCTGCCGTGGCAGCGCGTCCTGGCCAACGTCGTCCTGGGCCTGCCCGGCCCGGACGCGGACGAACGCGGCCGGGCCGCCCTGGCCGAGGTCGGGCTGGCCGGCCGCGAGGGGGCCTGGCCCAGGGAACTGTCCGGCGGTGAGCAACAGCGGGTGGCGCTGGCGCGTTCGCTGGTCACCGAGCCCGAGCTGCTGCTGGCCGACGAACCGTTCGGCGCCCTCGACGCGCTGACCCGGATCAGGATGCACCACCTGCTGCGCGAACTGTGCGCACGGCACCGGCCCGCCGTGCTGCTCGTCACGCACGACGTCGACGAGGCCGTCACCCTCGCCGACCGGGTGCTCGTGCTCGACACCGGGCGCATCGCGCTCGACCGGACCATCGACCTGCCGGCGCCGCGCTCACACCGGCAGCCGCGATTCCTCGCGTACCGGGAGTCGCTGCTGGAAGCGCTGGGCGTCCGAGAAAACGGAGGACAGCTGTGATCCACCTCAACGCCTTCCTGATGGGCGTCGGCCACCACGAGGCGGCCTGGCGGCTGCCGGAGAGCGACCCGTTCGCGCAGACCGACGTCGCGCACTTCACACACCTCGCCCGCGTGGCCGAACGCGGCAAGCTCGACTCCCTCTTCCTCGCCGACAGCCCGGTGCTGTGGAACAGCATCGGCCGCCGGCCGGGCGGCACCCTCGAACCGACCGTGCTGCTCACCGCGCTGGCCGGTGCCACCACCCACATCGGACTCATCGCGACCGCCTCGACGACCTACAACGAGCCGTTCAACCTGGCCCGCCGCTTCGCCTCACTGGACCACATCAGCGGCGGCCGGGCCGGCTGGAACATCGTCACCACCGCCGGCGTGGACGCGGCCCGCAACTTCAACCTCGACGAGCTGCCCGCCCACCGGGACCGGTACGAGCGTGCCGCCGAGTTCATCGACGTCTCGCTCAAGCTCTGGGACAGCTGGGACGACGCCGCGCCCCTCGGCGACAAGGACGCGGGCCGGTGGGGCGACGACGAGCTGCTCTACCGGCCGGACCACAGGGGGCGCCACTTCCGGGTGGCCGGCCCGCTCAACCTGCCCCGCTCGCCGCAGGGCTACCCGCTGCTCGTCCAGGCCGGATCGTCCACCGACGGCAAGCAGCTCGCCGCCCGCTACGCCGAGGCGGTGTTCACGGCGCAGCAGACCCTGGCCGAGGCGCAGGCGTTCTACCGCGACCTCAAGGGCCGCGCGGCCGAACTCGGCCGCGACCCCGACAGCATCAAGATCCTGCCCGGCATCGTCCCGGCCATCGGCGCCACCGAGGCCGAGGCCCGCGCGCTGGAGGACGAGCTGGACCGGCTGATCAAACCCGAGTACGCCCGGCAGCAGCTCGCCAACACGCTGCGGGTCGCCCCCGAGGACCTCGACCTGGACAAGGAACTGCCCGCCGACCTGCCCGGCGAGGACGAGATCGAGGGGGCCAAGAGCCGGTACACACTCATCGTCACGCTGGCCCGACGGGAGCGGCTGACCGTACGGCAGCTCATCGGCCGCCTCGGCGGCGGGCGCGGGCACCGTACCTTCGCCGGCACCCCGGAGCAGGTCGCCGACGCGATCGAGAGCTGGTTCCGCAGCGGCGCGGCCGACGGTTTCAACATCATGCCGCCCGTGCTGCCGTCCGGGCTGGAGGCGTTCGTCGACCACGTCGTGCCGATCCTGCAGCGCCGCGGGCTGTTCCGCACCGAATACACCGGGACGACGCTGCGCGACCACTACGGGCTGCCCCGCCCGGCCAACCAGTTCACCCGGCAGCCTGCTGCCGCGTCCCGCTAGCCAACAGGAAAGGACGAACCATGGTCGACCATCGGCCCTTCGGGCGCACCGGCGTCCGGATCAGCTCCCTCACGCTGGGCGCGATGAACTTCGGCGCGCGGGGCAACCCGGACCACGAGGACGGCATCCGGATCATCCATCGGGCGCTCGACGAGGGCATCAACGCCATCGACACCGCCGACGTCTACTCCCACGGCGAGTCGGAGGAGATCGTCGGCAAGGCCCTGGCCGCAGGGCGCCGCGACGACGTCTTCCTCGCCACCAAGTTCCACGGCCAGGTCGGTGACAACCCGCAGCACCGGGGCAACTCCCGCCGCTGGATCGTCCGCGCCGTGGAGAACAGCCTGCGCCGGCTGCGTACCGACTGGATCGACCTGTACCAGGTGCACCGGCCGGAGCCGGACACCGACTTCGACGACACCCTCGGCGCGCTCAGCGACCTGGTCCACCAGGGCAAGATCCGCTACATCGGCACCTCCACCTTCGAGCCGTCGGCCATCGTCGAGGGCCAGTGGATCGCGCAGCGGCGCGGCCGGGAGCGGGTGGTCAGCGAGCAGCCGCCGTACTCGATCCTCGCCCGCGGCGTCGAGCGGGAGGTGCTGCCCGTGGCCCAGCGGTACGGGCTGGCGGTGCTCCCGTGGAGCCCGCTGGCCGGCGGATGGCTGTCCGGCCGCTACCACGGCGGCCTCGACGCCCCGATCTCCCGACGGGCCGACCGGTTTCCCGCGCGGTTCGACCCGACCCTGCCGGACAACGCCGCCAAGCTCGCCGTCGTGGACGCGCTGGCCGCCCTCGCCGACGAGGCCGGGCTGTCGCTGATCCACCTGGCGATCGCGTTCGTCCTGGAACACCCGGCCGTCACGTCGGCGATCATCGGGCCGCGCACCCTCGCGCACCTGGAGTCCCAGCTCGGCGCCGCCAAGGTGACCCTGTCCCGGGACGTGCTGGACCGCATCGACGCCATCGTCCCGCCCGGCACCACGCTGAACCCCGCCGACGCCGGCTACCAGCCGCCCTCGGTGGCCGACCCGGCGCACCGGCGCCGGCAGCCCCTCGGGGGATCGCGGTGACCACCGTCGTCGTGGTCGGCAACCCCCGGGCCGGATCGCGCACCCGACGGCTCGCCGAGACCGTCACCGGCGAGCTGCTGGCCCGGCTGGCGCGGCCGCAGGGCGACGTCCACGTGCTGGAGCTGGCCGAGATCGTCGGGGTGTCCTTCGGCCCGGAGCCGGCGTACGGGGCGACGGCCGGGCCCGACCCGTTCGACACGGTGCGGGCGGCGGAACTGCTGATCGTCGCCACCCCGGCGTACAAGGGCAGCTACACCGGGCTGCTCAAGGTCTTCCTGGACCAGTTCGGGCACCGGGAACTGGCGGGCGTGACCGCCGTGGCGGTGGCGGTGGCCGCCGCGCCGGCGCACGCGGACGCCGCGGCGTCGGCGCTGCGCGACGTGCTCGCCGAACTCGGCGCCCACGTCCCGGCGCCGCTGGCCGTGCCGGAGCCGCGGCTGGTCGACGCGCGAGAGATCGCCGCCCGGTGGGCCGACCAGCACGCCGACGCCCTCCTGCATCTCCCACCTTCCACCCTGCACCCATCCCACGAAGGAGTGACCGCATCATGACCCCTCCCAACCTTCGCGGCTGGCGCGGTGGCGCGGCGGTAATCGCCGCCGCCGCGCTGGTCGCCGGCGTTCCCGCAGTACCGGCGGCCGCCGACACGTCCACGGTCGACACCGCCGTCGAGTGGTACGACGCCACCGCGGCCACGATCGCCACCAGCACCCGGCCGCAGGTGACCAACAGCCGCGCCTGGGCGATCGCCTGGCTCGCCGCCGCCCGCGCGCTCCGCACCGCGCCCACCGGGAAGACACGCCACTACGAGGACGCCGCACTCGCCTCCGCCGTGCACACCGCGCTGAGCACCCTGATCCCCGAGGGCGCCCCCACGCTCGACGCGGCGCTGCGGACCACGCTGGAGCGCATCCCCGACGGGCGCGCCGAGGACCGCGGTGTGGCCGCCGGCCGGGCCGAGGCGCGAGCGCTGCTCGCCCAGCGCGCCGGCGACGGGCTCGACCCCGCCTCCGTGAACCCGCCGTACCCCACTCCCGCCCCGGCCCCCGGCGTCTGGCAGCCCACCCCGCCGAGCTTCACCGCCGCCCAGCAGGCCGGCACCCGGTTCGCCACGCCGTTCCTGCTCGACCGCGCGGACCGGTACCGGCCCGGCCCGCCGCCCGCGCCGGGCTCCGAGCGCTACCGGGCGGACCTGGCCGAGGTCCGGGCGTACGGCGCGGTCGACAGCGCGGTACGCACCCCGCGGCAGACCGACACGGCGACGTTCTGGCTCGGCTCCTCGCTCACCCTCTACACCGGGATCCTGCGTGCCGCGCTCGCCCAGTCCACCCGGCCGACCGCCTGGCGGGCGGGCCTGGTGGCCGTCTTCCACGTCGCGCTCGTCGACACCCAGATCGCGACCTCCGACACCAAGTACGCCTACCTGAGCTGGCGGCCCGTCACCGCCATCCGGGCGAGCGCCGACGGCGACCCCGAGTGGACGCCGCTGCACACGACGCCCGCGCACCCCGACTATCCCAGCGGACACAACACCTACTCCGGCGCGGCCGAACAGGTCCTCACCGCCCTGGTCGGGCCGGTGGCCCGGCAGCCCTACACCATCACCAGCCCCAGCCAGCCCGGTGCCACCCGCACCTACACCGACTGGCGACGCCCGACCGTGGAGAACATCGATGCCCGGGTGTGGTCGGGTATCCACACCCGCACCGCCGACGAGGTCGGCGTCCGGCTCGGCCGCGACGTCGCCGCGCACACCGTCCGCAACGCGCCACGGTTGTTCGGCTGAGCTGGCCCGCCGGGGCGGGGCGGCAGGGCCACCCGTCCCGCCCCGGCGGGAGACCTCGACCTCCCACCCAGCGGGAGCGCGCCGGTCCCGCGCCGGGAGGCCCCCGCGAACGAACCCGATCCCACCCCTCCCCGACAGGACAGGAAGAGCCACCGATGAGCCTCGAGTTTCTCTGGTACATCCCGAACCAGGCCCAGCCCGGCCACCGCGGCGACGACGTCGTCGAAGGACACAACAGCCTGGCCACCCTCGTCAGGCACGCCAAGGCCCTGGAGGAGCACGGGTGGGGCGGGGCGCTCATCGGCACCGGCTGGGGACGGCCCGACACCTTCACGGTCGCCGCGGCACTGGCCGCGCAGACCACCACGTTCCAGCCGCTGATCGCGGCCCGGCCCGGCTACTGGCGCCCGGCGAACTTCGCGTCGGCCGCGGCGACCCTGGACCACCTCACCGGGGGGCGGGTGCTGGTCAACATCGTCTCTGGCCGGGACAACCTGGCCGCGTACGACGACAGCGAAGGCGACCAGGCCCACCGCTACGCCCGCACCAGGGAATTCATGCAGATCGTGCGCAGGCTGTGGACCGAGGAGAACGTCACCTACCACGGCGAACACTTCAGCGTCACCGACGCCACCGTGGCGCCCCGAACGGTCGTACGCGGGGAGCGCCGGCACCCCCGGCTCTACTTCGGCGGGGCCTCCGCGGCCGCCGAGAAGGTGGCGGCCACCGAGGCCGACGTCCAGCTCTTCTGGGGCGAGCCGCTCGACGGCGTCGCGCAGCGCATCGAGCGGCTCAGGCGACTCGGCGAGACGCTGGGACGCGAGCACGCTCCGCTGGAGTTCGGGCTGCGGGTCACCACGCTGGTGCGGGACACCACGGAGCAGGCCTGGGCCGACGCCGAGGCCAAGGTCGCGCAGCTGGCCGAGGCCAAGGGCACACTCGCGCGCGACCTGAACTGGCAGGCCGCCGTGGGCCAGCAGCGGCTGCTGGACCTCGCCGCGCGCGGAGACGTGCTCGACGACAACCTGTACACGGCGCCCGGCAGGTTCGGCGGCGGCGGGGCGGGCACCACCTGGCTGGTCGGCTCGGCCGAGGACGTGGCGAGGTCGCTGCGTAGGTACCAGGCCCTCGGCGTCACCCACTTCGTGCTCTCCGACACGCCCTACCTGCCGGAGATCAAGCGCCAGGGCGAGCAGCTCCTGCCGCTGTTGCGCGAGGAGGCGTTGGTGGCCTGAGGCCCGGCGCCGCCGCGTGTCCGGTGCTGGCGGCGGGCTCGCCGACCGGAGGCGCGGTGGGGCGCGTCCACCGACGTTCGCCGGGAGGGCCCGTCAGCCGGCCCCGGCCATCGCCGCGAGGCGGCGGGCGAGCAGGGCGGCGACCTCCCGCAGCTCCGGAGGCTCCAGCACCTCCGCGTCGAAGCCCAGCCGGGCCACCTGCGCGGCGAGCCACTCCAGGCTGTCCCCGCCGACGACGAGCACGCACCAGCCGTCGCGATCCTCCTCGACGCGCCCCACCTGGGGCGGCACCAGCTCCCGCACCCGGTCGGGGCGGGCGTGCACCCGAACCCTGGCGAGATGCCGGTACGGGGCCTCGGTTACGGACCGCTGCACGTAGGCGACCGGGTCCGGATGCTCCCTCGTCCGGAAGCGCCAGGTCGTCGCCACCACCTCGCGCATCCGGTCCAGGCGGAAGGTGCGCCAGTCGTCGCGGTCGACGTCGTGGGCCATCAGGTACCAGCGGCGGCCGGTGGTGACCATCCGCACCGGTTCGACCGTGCGCTCGCGCTCCCCGCCGTCGCGGCCGGCGTACCGGAAGCGCACCCGCACGGCGTCGCGACAGGCCCGCGCGAGCGTCACCAGCAGCTCCGCGTCGATTTCGACGCCGGGGCCGACGAGGGTATCGGTGGCGCCGTGCACCGCCCGCACCTCGGCGCGCAGCCGGGGCGGCATCACCTGGTCGAGCTTCGTGAGTGCCCGCAGGGCCGCCTCGCCCGCCCCGGCGACCGTGCCCCCCGAGGCCAGCCGCAGGGAGACCGCCGTCGCGATCGCCTCCTCGTCGTCGAGGAGCAGCGGCGGCAGCCGGGTGCCCGCGCCGAGCTGGTAGCCGCCGCCGACGCCCGCCGTCGCGTGCACGGGATAGCCGAGCGCGCGCAGCCGCTCCACGTCGCGGCGCACCGAGCGGTCGGTGACCCCCAGCTCGGCGGCGAGCTCGGCGGCGGTCCAGGACGGCCGCCGCTGCAGCAACGTCAGCAACCGCAGCACCCGCTCGGTCGTCGCCTCGACACCCACGCACCCATCGTTCCACAGATCACGGAACGATCCTGTCCGCTATATGCGGCAGGCTGGGAGCATGACCGACCAGATGTGGAACCCTGTGCTCCGCGACCAGCTCGCCTGGCACTGGACCAACCAGCTGCGCGAACGCCTCGACGGACTCACCGACGACGAGTACTTCTGGGAGCCGGCGCCCGGCTGCTGGAGCGTGCGCCCGCGCGGCAGCGGCACGGCGCCGGTGCAGGCCGGTTCCGGCGCGATGACCATCGACTTCGCGATGCCGCAGCCCGACCCGCCACCGTTCACGACGATCGCCTGGCGACTCGGGCACGTGATCGTCGGCGTGCTCGCGGTGCGCAACGCCGCGCACTTCGGTCGCGCGCCCACCGACTACCAGTCGTTCGAGTACGCCCCGACCGCGGCCGCGGCACTGACCCAGCTCGACGCCGAGTACGCCACGTGGCTGGCCGGGGTCGAGTCCCTCGGCGAGGCCGGCCTCGCCCGCCCGTGCGGAGAGGCGGAGGGACCGTACGCCGAGCGTCCGCTGGCGGCACTGGTGCTGCACATCAACCGCGAGCTGATCCACCATCTGGCCGAGGTGTGCCTGCTCCGCGACCTGCATCGGCAGACCCGGCGGGAGGTGGGCTGAGATGGCCCGCGACATCCAGATCACCTTCGACTGCGCCGACCCGGCCGGGTTGGCGGCGTTCTGGGCCGACGCCCTCGGCTACCAGCTGCAGGACCCGCCCGCCGGCTTCGAGTCCTGGGAGCAGGCCCTGGAGGCGATGGGTGTGCCGCCCGAGAGCCGCAACGACGCCTCGGCGGTGGTCGACCCCGCGGGCTGCGGGCCGCGGCTGTTCTTCCAGCGGGTGCCGGAGGGCAAGCGGGCCAAGAACCGCGTGCACCTCGACGTGCGAGCCGCCCCCGGGCTCCGGGGCGACGCGCGGATGGTGGCCCTGGAGGCGGAGGCCGAGCGGCTCGTCTCCCACGGTGCCACCCGGCTGCGGCGCCACGAGCCCGCCCCGCCGCTCGGCGCCGGTCACATCGTGATGGCCGACCCCGAGGGCAACGAGTTCTGCCTCGACTGATCAGCCGCGCGGCGGGGCCGGCGCGCCTTCACCTCGCGCGGCCGGCTCACCCGGTCACGGTCAGGCTGCTCATCGGTTCGGGAGCTTACGGTGCAGGTCACCGGAGGTCCGAACCCGTCCGCCCAAAGTTGATCAGGATTTGCGTGTCGGTTAGGGTGCCTGCCCGTGAAGCGTCTTCGTGTTGCCTCGACCGTGTTGATCTGTGCGTCCCTGCTGGCGCTTGCCGCGTGTGGTGGGGAGGACACCGAGACCACGGCCGGTCGGGCGCCGTCCGCCTCCTCGGCGCCCGCCACCTCCTCGGCGCCGTCCCCGTCGGCCGCGGTGGCTACGAAGAGCGACAAGGAGCTCTGCGAGTCGGCGAAGAAGGTGGGGGCCGAGATGAAGGCGAAGCTCGTCGCCGCCGTGCAGTCCGGAGATTCGTCGCCGGCCACGTTCAGGAAGGTCCTGACCGGGCTCAGTGAGAAGGTGACCGAGGTGGCCTCCGCCGGGGGCGACGGCAAGGTGACCACCGCGATGAAGCAGTTCGCTGCGGAGGCCGCCAAGGCGGCAGGGGCCGCGGATCCGGCGACCGCCGCCGACAACCCCGCCCTTACGAAGGCCGGCGCTGACCTCTCGGCGGCGTGCAAGGCGGTCGGAGTCAGCGCCACCTTCTGACGGCGCCGCCCCGGCGGGCGACTCGCCGCGGTCACCACGGGCCACCCATCCGGCCCGTGGTGACCGCGGCCCGTTTCTATCGCCCGGCCCCGACCTCGTCGGCCTGCCTCCACAGCTCGAGCAGCAGCCGGTTGACCTCGTCGGGACGTTCTTGATGTGGCGAGTGGTCCGCCCCCGCGACCCGGTGGAAGGAAGCGCCGATCCGCTCCGCGACAACCCTCGCCGTGGCCACCAGCGCGTCCCCGGTCGTCGACCGGTAGTCCGCCGGCGCCGACTCCCACGAACCGGCGAGCACCAGCTTGGGGTAGCTGGTCGGCCGGAGCGAGTCGACCGGCAGGTCAGCCTCCCAGCAGGGTCGTTCCCGCATGGCCGTCTGCGCCGCCCGCACGGCGAACTCCATCGGCTCGGGAACGCGCTCGTCGTTGCCGTACGCCGCCCGCAGGTAGTCCTCCGCAGGCAGGGATCGGGACGCGGCCACGTACCGCCGGTTGGCGTCGAGTGCCGCGGCGACGACGGGATCTTCGGCTGCCACCGCGAGCGCGGCCGGCTCGATGAGCGCCATTGACATCCTCCCCCGCCTAAAGGCGTGGGATTCCGACCCTCGCGGGTTGGGGTTCCTGGTTCATTGCAGACCGCACGGAAGGAGGTCCTTCGTGTCTGACGTCCGCTCCGCAGGCGTTTTTCGTCTCGACCAGCCCGGCCGCGACGGCGATGTTCTTGGCGGCGTTGACGTCCCGGTCGTGCCGGGTGCCGC
>NZ_JBDPMC010000125.1:0-13211 GCF_039871625.1 Micromonospora sp. B11E3
AGATCGACCCTCACTCCGGAAAAGATCTCGGCAGACGTTTACCCAGCTCAACGGCACCTTTGCCGAGATGCCGAGATGCCGAGATGGTTCAGCCCTGCTCGCAAACGAGAAGGGCTGAACCCGCGCCACGCGGCCCGACTACGACGACGGCCGCGCGGCTGCATCCCGCGCCGCCTTGCGCTGCTCCGCGACCTGGCGGCGGTATGCGGCCTGCTCCTGCTCGTGCCGCTGGAGCGCGGGCAGAGCGTCCGACGCGCCGAACGCGACCTTCGCCCCCACCAACTCGGCAAGGCCGTCCTTGTCAAGGCCGTAGGAGCGCAGGCTGTCCACCGCCGCCACCAGGGCAGCCGCCTGAACCACCGGAGCCCACCGCGCCAACACGTCCATCAAGTCCCCGAAGTTGTCGACCTTGACATACGGAGATCCCTGCACCACGTCCCACACATCGACGATGAACTCATCCCGCCCATCGACCGTCCGCCGGAACGACTGAACATGCAGGACCGAATCCTCATCACCGACCCCTAGGAACTCGGACCACCCCTGCCCCTCCAGACACTCCCTCACATCGACGGTGTCCGGCGCGCCCTCAAACGGATCGAAGATCTCATAGCTCATCAGCACATCCTGCCGCCCCGACCCCACCCGGCGCAGCACCCACACACCGCGCCGCCCGCCGATTCTCAGCAGAACCGGCCCGCTGAGAGCCACAGAGGCGAATCGTTGCATGCCTAACACCAACCGGGCCGAGATCTTGCATCTACGGCGCTTTCAGCGGGCCGTTCTGCGCCCTTCTGCCGAACCCTCTTACGCACCCTTCACCTGACCCGCCCGACGACGGAAAGGCCCCCAGCGTGCGAATCAGGCTTCACAGCACCCCCGCAGAGACGGCCACCACCCTCGCCGCGCTCGCCCAAGTGCTCACCATTTACAACGTCAGCCGGCCCTACCCCGACCGGCCCCATCGACCCGGCAACGCATATACCTCGACGCCACGCCACACCAGGGGAGGCGAATCGCAGACGGTAACCGCGCGTGGCCTCAGGCACTCGCCCCGATAGATGCCCAGTATCGAGAGGCGTGGAGCCATGCGTGGAGCGAACTACGGGCTGCCAGTGACAATGTAGACCGTGGAGCTAGCCGCCTTGACGACAAAGACGCTGGAGAAACCCACTGATCCGACAGTCATGGCCCTTCCTAAACCGTGTGTCGCAGGTTCGAATCCTGCCGGGGGCACCACGAAGATCAGCCAAAACGCTGCTTGAGCTGGTAATACGCATGACACTCGATCGGCTGTGGTGTGCAGCCGTAGGCCACCGGAAGCGGCTGTTTGTCGTAGGTCGCGGAACATACGCGGAATGACCTTGAGGACGTTTGCCCAGGTCGGGCGGGGTACCTGGGGCAAGATCCGGAACGGTGGCCATCATACGGGCCAGGCCACCCCGGTCAGCGCCTCGTCGATCCGGCCGTTGACGGTGGCCTCTTCCCCGTCGATGCACTTGGCGTAGACCTTGAGCAGGACGTCGACGGAGTGCCCGGCTCGCTCGGCGACCTCGGTTGCCGGGACGCCAGCGTTGAGCCACAACGAGACGGCAGCGTGCCGCAGGTCGTACGGCCGACCGGCGAGCGGCGAGTCAACCTGACGTGGAGTCAACGCCAGCCGTCGCGCCTCATCCCAGACGCGGGAGTACGTCGAGGCGGCAACGACGTTCCCCCGGTCGCTGTGGAACAGACGGCCGTCCTTGGCGAGCCCGAAGCGCTCGATGTGCTCCCGCAGGATCTGCACCAGCGCAGGCGGGATCGGCACGCTGCGTGGCTCGTCCTCGGCCCGGTGCTTGAGCCCGCGATCATCGTGGACCTGGCCGCTGTCGGTCCACCGCTTGCCTGCCTGTGGGCGACTCTTCGCCAGCGTCAGCCGGCCCCATCCCGTCTCGGGAAGGTCGCAGTCCTGTTCCCGCAGCGCCAGCGCTTCTCCGGGACGGAGCGCGGCGAAGTACAGGCAGGCGAAGAACGCTACCAGCCGCTCACCACGTTTCGCCTTCCCTCGCTGGCCGACGTAGGTGAGGGCGATCAGGAGTTCCAGCCCCTGACGCTGGTTGACGACCACCCGACGATCGACGACCTCGGCGACCTTTTTGCGTTGCGACCGCACGCGGAGCTTGTCGATCGGGTTGAACTCCAACTCTTCCAACTCGACCGCGTACTGAAGCGCGTTGTAGAACACCGACCGCTTCCGACGCACAGTTGTCGCGGCGGCCGGCTTGCCGTCGAGCTTCACCGCCAGGACGTCAAGCACACCTCGCACGGTCCCCGCTTCCCGAAGGTCCGGCAGAGGCCGGGAGGCGTGACGCAACCAGCGCAGCGCGTCCGCGACGTCTGGTGGCATGTCCAGGTCACGGACCGGTGGCGGCAATACGTAATCCCGCAGCGTCCGACGAAGCAGCTCGACCAGCGGTCGGCCGGGGGCGTCCTTGACGAGCGCCGCCGTGACGGTGGCGAGCGCCTCGGTCATGCTGTCCCGTGACTTGGCCGCTGCGCCCGGCCACTTCATGTCGAGGTACTTCTTGGCGAACTCCAGCCAGGTCACGGCTGCTGGAGCCTCAATCATCGAGTCCGGTAGCCCGGTTTCGACGTCGAACCCCTCGCCCTGGTTGGCGGCTTGCATCAGGTCCGATCGAAAGCTGTCGGCCAATGCCCGCGTGACGAACGTCCGGGACTTCTCGCGGCCGGCGACCACCCAGCGGACCGTGTACGACCGCTTCCCCTTTTTCGGCCCGCTGCCCGTCGGAGTGTTGATCTTGATGGCCCAGATGCGGACACGGCGAGACTTCACGCGGCTACCTCCCGCCGCTGCTCCAGCCAGATCCGAAGATCCTTCTTCGATATCCGAAGCTCCCCGTTCGGAAGGCGGATGCAGGCCGGAGCGATGCCGAGTTCGCGCCAGCGGTAGAACGTCCGACGCGACACGTTGTTGAGTACGGCAAGCACCTCCGGAACGGTCATGAGTTCGTCGTCCAAGGTCAGAATCTTTCCTCCTGTCCAGGTCAAGCGGCATCCGGCGTCGCGCCGGCAAGGGTGGAGCTGAGTTCGTGGGCGAGTTCTTCGCGGCCGGTGGCTCGTCGTTCGCGGGCCATGGCGGCGGCGGTGTTGGCGAGGAGTGCGTCGCCGGTGGTGCGCCAGCCGACGCCGGCGAAGGTGAGGGTGCCGACGATCAGGGGCGTGTCGTCGTCGACCCGGTCGGCGGGTGGGCCGGCGGCGGTGGGGTGCTCGTGGGCGTGGTCCTCGTGCCTGCGGTACGCGATGCGGGTGTCGCGTAGGAGTTGGAAGGTCACCGAGTAGCGGCGGCCTTTGGTCAGGAAGTGGCCGCCGTAGCCGAGCATGTGCGCCCAGCGGCGCAGCCGGGCGTACGGGTTGGCCGTGGCGGGTTTCGTCGGTTCGGTGTCAAGGGCGGCTTGACGCTGGGCGACGCAGACGGGGCAGGCGGCGTAGCGGGTGTGGGTGCCGCAATCGGGGCACTCCCAGCGATCGACGAAGCCGGGCGTGGGTCGCGGGTCGCGGGGCCGCTCGGACAGCGGGACGGGTGTGCCGGTGGGTCGTCCGATGCGCCAGCAGGCGTCGATGAGGCGGGCGGTGTGGTCGCCGTCGGGGTCGGCGTAGTCGCCGATGGTGTCCGCAGTCAGGCGGGTGGAGGTGTGCCCGGTGGCCTCGGTGCTTTTGGTGGCGTACTTGGCAAGGTAGCCGGCGACCATGCCATCGGTGACCTCGCCGCTGCCGTCGGTGGCGATGGGTTCGAGGTCGACCTGCTCTCCCCAGGCGATCGGCCACCCGTCGGGCCGGTCGGGGTGGTTCGGGGTGTGGAACGCGATCTGGGCGGCGGCGTGGCGGAGCGCGTCGACGAGGTCGGCGACGGTGAACCCGGCCGGTGGGGGGACGACCGTGTCGGGGTTGTCGGGGTTGACGCCGTCGAGGCGGGCGATGGCGTGGAAGTGGACCGCTCCCCGGGCTTGGAGTTCGGCGACCTTTCCGGGTGACAGCCGGACCGGGGGGACCTTGCGGGTCTTGCCGGAGGCGGTGACGATCTCGACGCGGGGGATGCCGCGGCGGCGGGCGAGTTTGGCGAGCCATCGTTCCGCGGCTTGCTTGGTGCGGTGCCACAGTTCGCCGGAGAACAGGTTCCACACGACCTGGTGGTCGTGGTCGTAGCAGTCCAGGCACAACGGCCGGCCGAGCACCGCGTCACCCTGCTCGTGCCTTGCCCAGCAGACAGCGGGACGGCCGTGGGGGCAGAGGCCGGCGGTCGGGTCGGTGGCGCGGCGGGCGTGGCACGGCTCGGCGCGGCAGTCGCAGCGCTTCCGATTGGCGCAGGTGTGCCGCTTGACCACCCGGACGTGGACCGGGCCGAACGAGGGCGCGGTGAACGTGGCGAACACGGCCGGATGCTCGGCGACCGACTCCGGTACGCCCTTGCCGCCGACGAGGCCGGCGCGCAGGAGTTGGAACGCGTCGCGCTGGTAGGTCTGCGCGCAGGACGGGCAGACGGTGGCCCGGCGGTTGCCGCAGGCGGTGTAGATGACCGAGTCCGGCATCCCGTCGGTGTGCCGCTCACCGAGCACGCGGCCGGTGGCCGGGTCGACGGTGAGCAGTTGCCCGGCCAGCCGGATCGGGCGAGTGCAGCCGCCGGCGGCCCGGACGTGCTCGATCCAGCCGAAGTAGTCGGGTTGGGTGGCGCGTTCGAAGGCGGAGCCGGCGGCGGTGTAGGCGTAGACGGGTGGGATGGTGTCGGCGTTCGAGCCCACACCCCGGGCCAGGGCGGTCCGGGGTATGAGGTCCAGCGTCGAGGCCATCAAGCCGCAGCCCCAGGATTGTGGGTGCGGGTGGTGATGGTGCGTTCGGTGACGATGATCCGGCAGGCGCCGCACTGGCGCGTGGCCGGCTCGTGCCGGTGGCACGGGATCTGGACGGTCTGTCCGCCGCAGCGGACGGTGACCGGTGCCCGGCAAGGCCCGCCGGGGATGACGTCGACGAGGATGCGGCGGGTGTCGTAGGGGTGCGGCTCAGGTTCGCCGGGGCAGGTGTGCAGGATGTGCACGATGTCGACGGCGTGAATGGTCATCGGGCACCACCGGTCAGGGTGGTGAGGAGGTGGCCGGCGGCGGCCGGGGTGATGTCGAGTCGGTCGGCCAGCTCGACCGGCGTGATCGGCGTTCCGGTGGACTGTTCGTGCTGCACGGCGGCGAAGCGGGCCATGGGCAGCAGGTGGGTGGGGACGTCGACCGGCTCGACGGCGGGCACGGTGACGGGCTCCGGCACGGGGGCCGGCTCGGCGGCCGGGGTCGGGGCCGCTTCGGGGATGTGGGTGATGGCGGCCGGCGGTGCCGGCTCGGTGACCTGTTCGGCCACCTGGACGCGGATCGACTCGACCGGCTCGGCGGCCGGCGTCGTGTCCTCGGTGGCGACCGGTGCCGGGGCGAGGACGAGCTTCACCAGGGCCATGAACGCCAGGGCGGGCACGGCGGACAGGAGCCACCCGGACGGGCCAGGTTTGGCGACGGCCAACTGTGCGGCCAGGGAGAGGCCGGCGGCGGCGATGAGCAGGAACAGCGGGTAGCCGATCGGAGCGTCGTTGCGGCGCCGTCGGCGGATGGTGAGTAGGGCGGCGATGGGGACGAGTTCGGAGATGACGGCGTTGGCCCAGCCGAACCACTCACCCGTGCCAGCCGGGGAGTTGGCGAGGGTCCAGTCCTTGACGTGGGTGAACGAGGCGGCCCCGGCGAAGCCGGCGACGGTGAGCAGGATGAGGACCAGGACGACGCCCTCAATCCGGGGGCCGGTGCTGGTTGGGGTTTTGGTGGTCATCGGTCACCCCGCTTACGCAGGTACTCGCTGGCAGCGCCGTCGAGGTAGCGGATGTCGGAGCGGCAGCGGGCGGTGTTGAGGCGGCCGGTGTTCAGGTCGCGGCGGCCGGCGGCCCGGCTAGGAATGGCAGTGGATGCGGTCAGGGCCCGAACGAGGGTCAGCACGAGGGCCGCGAGAGCAACGGTCAGGAAGAGGATCAAAGCTGAGGCGGTGTTCATCGGTGGCCTCCGTGGCAGTCGAGGCAGCAGCCGTAGCGGCGGGGGATGTAGTAGGGCTGCACCAGCCCGCACACGCGACAGATGCGGCGGGCGCGGAGTGCTTTGGCGATGGCCTCCCGCTGGGCAGGCGTGGCGACCCGTTTGGGTGCGGCCAGGTCGAGGCGGTAGAGGTAGGCGACGCGCTTGCCGCGCCGCCACAGGATTTGGGCGACCGGGTCGTGTCCGCCGGGCCGAAGGCCGGCGGCGCGGAGCTGGCGGCGGGTAGCGAGGCCGTCAGGTGCCATCCGGTAGGCGAAGGTGGGGAACCCGGTGCGGGTGCCGGTCGGGTCGTAGGTGGTGGCGGTCATGACTGGCCTCCCCAGCGCTGCTGGGCGGCCTGGCGGGAGATGCCGAGGCGGGAGCCGATTTCGGCCCAGGAGTAGCCGAAGGCCCGCAGGCCGATGACGGCTTGACCGACGGCGTCGTCGATGGCCGTGGACATGGCGACGAGGTCGCGGAGGGCTTCGACGTCGCCGGTGGCCACGCGGCGGCCGTGGGCGCGGATGATGCGCCGGGCGAAGGCGGCGAACTCGTCGTTTTCGACGACCTCCCGACGCCGCTGCACGGGACGGATTGGCGTCAAGGTCTTCTTGACGGTGCTCATCAGTTCTCGCCTCCCTGGGTGTGGAGGCGCTCCCACTCGTCAGCGGCGGCCTCAAGGGCCGTGATGACCTGCTCGGCGGTGCGGCCGGGGTCGTCGTTCCACGAGCAAGGGAGGGTGTGCTCGTCGACGAGGAAGCCGTCCTCGTCGATGTAGAAGAGCGGCTCGTGGGTGTCGAGGTAGTCGGTGAAGGCGTCGATGGTGTGGTGGTAGGTGCGGTGGGTGTCGGGGTCGAGGCAGTCGAAGCCGTCGACGCGGTATCCGGCGGTGGCCATGCCGATGGCCCCGACGGCGCAGGCCGGCGGGGTCGGGGTGTCGATGTTGGGGGCGTAGTAGGTGCCCTGGTGCCAGCCGTGCTGGCGCAGGTAGAGGGCAGCCATCCGGAGTAGGTCAGCGGTGGTGACCGTTCCGGTGGTGGGTGGTTGGTGGGTAGCCTTCATGGCAACCACGTCCTTTCGAGGGCGGTTGGTTGGTGGTCGGCAGGACCGGCATTTGCTGCCAGGCGTCGTCCGGTCCTGTCGGCCGTTTCAGGAGGCGCGCAGCCGCAGGTAGCGGCGGTGGCGGGTGTCGTCGCCGCCCATCGGGCTCGGCGCGGAGACGTAGACGAGCCGGCCGGTGCGACCGGCGGCGTCGATCATCACGGCCAGGTCCTCGGCCGGGCCGACGATCCACAGTTCGGTGTATTGGGCGGCCCGCTGGTTGTTCGCGCGGGCGTGGGCGCGTTCGCGGGTGGTCATGCCGCGATCCCCCAATCCAGCCGAGAACCGGCCGTGGCGGATAAGCGGGTGGGGCGGCGGGTCCAGGCCGCGTAGTCGGCAATGCCGGCGATCTGGGCGTCAGACAGGTACGCCACCTTGATGCGGCGAGGAACGCCGCCCTCAGCGATGAGGTAGGCGGCGCCCTGGTTGGTGGGCTGGATGTCGGTGGCGGTGTAGCCCTGTTCGGCCCAGCCGTGGCCGAGGACGATGTTCGATGAGTTGGGGGTGGTGCAGCGGAACGCGGCCCGGTAGCCGAACAGGTCCCGCAGGCTGGTGGGGATGATGTCGAACGACGGCCGCTGAGTCGCGGCCACGACCGGGATGCCGGCGGCGCGGCCCCGTGCGACCAAATCCCGCAGGAGGGCGACGAACTCCTCTTGCTCCTGCTTGGTGCCGATGGTGGCGGAGTAGAAGGCGATCTCGTCGACCAGGACCGTGATGACCGACAGCCCGTCGAGGGCGGTCACCTTGCGGCGCCCGTGCGCGCGCAGCCAGGCGTACCGGTTGTTCATCACCTGCTGCAGACGCCGCAGGACGTCGAGGGCGGCGGTGATGTCGGGGCCGATGAACGCATCGGCGCAGTCCTCCCACTGCCCCAGCTCGACGAGCTTGCCGTCCAGCAGCACCAAGCGGGAGTCGACCGACAGGGCGGCGTGGGCGGCGATCGTGTTCAGCAGACCGCTCTTGCCTCCGCCGGGTTCGCCGCCGGCAAGGAGGTTGCGGTAGGCGAGGGTGATGTTCACGTGCTGACCGAACTCGTCGATGCCGACGAAGATGGGATCGAACATCGACAGGCCAGGCCCCACCGGAACACCGGCAGACGGGGCAGCAGTCGTGGTGGTCATGGGTTGGCCCTCCTTGGGCTGTTGGTGGGCGCGGGAAGCCACACGAACGAGCCGCAATGGCTCCCCGCGTCCTGGGTGAAGTGGTGGGGTTGGGATCAGATCCAGTCGGTGACGTCGTCGGTGTCCGGCGACGGGGAAGCCGCGGGCTTGCTGCCGTTGGCAGACGGCGCAGCCTTCTTCGGCTGCGTCGGAAGGGTGATGGTGGGGGTGTCGACGTCAGGCAGGTCCAGAGCCGTCGGCACAGCGGCCGGCGGACGCTCGGTTGCCGGGGTGTCGGGGTCGATGACGTCGACCAGCGGGGAACCGACCTGGGCAGTCAGCACCTCACGGCGCTTGATGTCGAACCGCAGATACGCGGCGTTGCCGTCGGAGGCCCGCTCGACCAGGGCGGTGGAGGCGTGGCAGGCGACCGCGATCCGGTCAAGCCGCCCCTCCAGATCAGCCGACGACAGGCCGGGGCGCAGGTAGACCCAGACCCGCTCGCCCACGGGGGTGGGCTTGGCCCACAGGATCAGGGGAAGGGTGCCGGACTGGTTGGCGATGATGAACTGCCGGAAGCAGGTCCGCAGCCGATGCCGGACGATCAGGCACCAGGTCCAGGCGACGATGGCGCGGCGGGTGACCGGCACGGCGGCCGGGACGCCCACGACCAGGGCGACGATGACGAGGGTGACCGGGGTCGAGGTGTGGTCGGCGACCTGCACCCAGAAGGTCAGGACAACGGTGGTGAGCACGATCTCGGGAAGCCACCACCACAGCAGCCGCAGCACCGGCCAGATACGCACGAGCACCCAGGCCACAGCGCCGAAGGGCGCGCCGATCAGGACGCCCAGGAACAGGGCGATGATCGGGTGCATGTAGGAAGCGGCCACCACGGCCGACAGAAGGCCGACGATGACCGCCGTGAGGATGAACGCCAACCGGGCGTTCCGCGCCGAGGAACGGTGAACCCTGGCCTCGATGACCGTCACCGTCCCGTGGGACTTTCGCCCGAAGACGCGGGCAGGGTTAGACTTGGACATGACACGTCCTCCCAGGTAATGGGCTGGATGGGTTGGAAGAGCACGGGGTCGGCAGGTGTAGGAGCCAGTACCGGCCCCGCGCTCGAAAAACTCGTCAGGAACGATGCGGGCGGGCGAGCTTGCGGGTTCCGATGATGGAACCGCTCAGATCCCGAACCGTGTCATGCGGCACCAGCAGATCAGTGCGCTCCACCGCCGCCAGTCCCACGACCAGCGACACCAGGTAGAACACACCCTCGACCGGCTCCGGCAGCGCGGTCACGCCACCATCACCGGTACCGAACGCGACTTGCTCGACCGGAATCCCGAGACCGAGGTCATCGACCCCGACAACGGACTGGCCGAGCCGTGCCGGCTGGTGCTGCGCCGACGGTGAGATAACCCGCAGCGGCAGGACCGAACCCGGCTCGATCCGATCGGGCGTGTCGACCGAGTAGACGGCGACCGGGTGCGGGGTCAGGTTGACGAGGTGCATCTGAATACCTCCCGTACGGAGCAGATGGGTTGGAAAGCGTGGGGCGGGGTCGGCAGGTGTAGGAGCCAGTACCGACCCCGCGCCACAAACTGGGTGAGGGCAACCACGGGTTGCCAGGGCCGGGAGCGTAGGAGCCAGAAACACTCCCGGACCGATCGAACGGATTTCAGCGGACCTCAGGCCGCTTCGCGTGGAACGCAGGAGACACCGCAGGCTTCACACAGCACGTGTGAAGGACTTACTTGGCCGCCGACGTACCCGTCTTCGGCTTCAGCGAGATCGCACGGAACGCGACGCCGTTACGCCCGTTGGTCGCCCACGGAATGGCCTCCAACTGCTCGACCTCGATGAGCTGCCCCACCATCACGCTCGGCTTCTCACCCGCCGTGGTGATGGTGATGACCTCACCGCCCGTCTCGTCGAGAACGAAGACCTGGGTCGACCACATGAGCCGGCCCGTTCCCTTCTCCGACCGCTGATTGCCGTTCTGGTCGTTCTTCGGCTCCGGGTCCTTCGACACCGTCACCTGCTTCGCCTTGGTGTCCACGTACAGCTTCACGGATACCTCCGAGGGTCATGAGCGCGTCCCCTTTGGACGACTGCCCGATGAGAGGACCCTAACAGTTGATTGCGGAACATCGCAACTGTTAGGCATGCGCCGTGTGGAATGAGCTTTCGACCAGCGGATACGCGCGCGGACGCCTGTTAGGCAACTGGTAGGGTTTGGTAGTGGCTGGATCTACCGAGAAGACGGGCCCGGCGTCGTCCCGTCCCCGACTGACCAGGGGCGAGTCCGTGGCGCAGCAGATCGCCCGGCACGTCCGCAACGAGATTTCGGCCGGGGTGTGGCGAGACGGCGACGTGTTGCCGTCAAGTCGTGAGATGGCGGCCGAGTGGAACACAAGCCCGTTCACCATCACCTCGGCGATGAAGCTGCTTGAGGCGGAGGGCTTCATCGAGAGCCAGTCCCGCTCGAAGCGGCTCGTGCGCGTACCGAACCAGGAGCGCCGCGGTCCGGTGCGGCTGCCGAAGCCGCGTGTGGTGCTCGTCGGCGGGTACGCCGGCAGCGGCAAGACCGAGCTGGGTCGAATCCTGGCGCGTGCCACCGGGTGGCCGATGCTCGACAAGGACACCCTGACCCGGCCCGTCGTCGAGGCCGCGTTGGAGATTCTGGGCCAGTCCCCGCACGACCGGGAGTCAGACGCCTACCTCAAGCTTGTCCGTCCTCGGGAGTACGAGGCGCTGAGCAGTGCTGCGGAAGAGAACGTGCAGTGCGGCAACAGCGTCATCATGACGGCCCCCTTCGTCGCCGAGTTCCGGGACCCGCAGTGGTTGGAACGGACGAGAGCGCGGTTCGAGGGAATGGGTGCCTCGGTCAGCGTTGTGTGGGTGTACTGCGACCCGGAGACGATGAACTTCTACCTGCGCAAGCGCGGAGCGGCACGAGACGCGGCGAAGCTTGCCGACTGGACGGGCTACCTCGGTCGGATCGACACTGGCTTTCGGCCGCCTGTCGAGCACACGGTGGTCGACAACTGCGCGTCAGCCGTATCGTTGCAGGCCCAGGCCGACGCGCTCGTCAAGTCACTGATGGGGTTGGAGCTCGACTGATGCGAGGCGTGATCCTCTACGGTCCCCCAGCCTCAGGCAAGGACACGGTGACCACCGCCCTGCACCAGCTCGACAGCCGTTACCGGCAGTTCCAGCGACTCAAGGCCGGACCAGGACGCACTGTGGGCTACCGGATGGCCACCGAGGATGAGGTGGCAGGGCTCCACGCGTCAGGGCTCGTGGTGTGGGAGAACCGTCGATATGGTGCCGTGTACGTCGTCGACGCACCAGGGCTTCGCCAACAGCTTGAGCAAGCCGTCCCCGTCGTGCATCTCGGCCAACTCGACGCGATCGACGCCGTGCAGCGCGCCTTCCCCGACGTGCGATGGACCGTTGTAGCTCTCATCTGTCCCCGCGATGTAGCCGTACAGCGGATCATCCAGCGACAGACCGGCGACACCCTAGAACGACTCAGGGCGTGGGACGAGACCGAACCGGCCGCTACCGCCGAGATCACCATCGACACGTCTCGGACCGCTCCCGCCGAGGCGGCAAGCCTGATCGACCAGGCCGTACGACACGGCAAGACCGCGACCGTCTGACGCCCGGCGGCCGGCTGCCGGCGAAGTGGTTCAAAGTTTCTGTACGTCTTCAAGGCGGCCCTGAACGGGCCGCACGCGCCGCCGCCTGGGCGCGCGCCGGCCGCTGCCGCTGTCGCTCTGCGGCCGTCACGCCTGATGCCCGGCGGCTGGCGCGGACAGCGGGAAGCCCGGTGGGCCGCCGCAGAACGACAGCAGCGTTGACCGTGGTGAGGGTGGGCCGGCAGCCGGCCGGGCCGCGCGGCCACGTGCCCGCGCGGCGTAGGGGAGCGCACGCCGGCTGCGTCGGCGAGCTGGCGGCGGTCGCGGGGTTGCGGTTAGGGCGCCTCCGGCGGGGGCGCTCCGGCTCCAGGATGGCCGGGGCTCCGCCGGCGGGTCACGGTCCGTGGGTGGTTGCGGAGGGGGAGCCATCCCGCCTGCCATCGACCCGGGCAAGCCGAGCAGACCCCCGCCCGACCCGCCAGCGTCCGTACGGGTGTCAAGGTCCGCTTGACGTGGCGGGCCGGGCGGCGGCCCGCTCCCCAGGAGGGCGGGTCGACGGCAGACGGGATGGCAGACCGGTAGCCGGAATCGTTCAAATAAGGGGCTGCAATTGCGACGGCGCGTGCCCATCGGTCGATGAGCACGCGCCGTTTGCCGTGTGACTTATCTCCTTCTCGCGCGCCGTCGAAGCCGGAAGGTCTGAACAAGCGCATTGATGACGAGAATCGTCGCAAGCAAAGGCATCAAATCGATCAGCCAATCCAGCTTTTTCCATTCGCCCGGCTCAAATAGAACCGTCATGAGGAAAGCGAAGGCAATGACCACCCCAGCAACTTCCAAGCTGGTGATCAACAGGAAGCGGAACGCCGATTGCATCTTGACTCCTTTGCTGGCTGCACGGCCGATTCTAGTAGGTCACCCCGCAGAGCTGCTCTCGACCTTCCAGCTCCACGGGTAGGAGCCCGCAGTTGTCCCCAGCTCAACGTAAATGTAGGGGTAGGTGGTGGTGTAGCAACCCACATTTCCCCCAACGCAGTACTCGATGTTCGCCCTCTTGTCGTGCCAACCGCTGTACTGGATGCTCCGCACGCCATAGCTGTCAACCTGGAATCCGCGGAAGTAGATGCCCCACGTCTCGCAGGGCCCCGGCGTTGTTTCGTATTGTCCGGTTATGTAATGAAAACGCTGATGTTGAGGGCTGGATAGCAGGCGAGCACGACTTCTGCTGATCTTTCGGGTGCCTAGCCAGAAAGATCCACTCAGGA
>NZ_JBDPMC010000126.1:0-13102 GCF_039871625.1 Micromonospora sp. B11E3
CCACCACGACCACACGGCCATTGCCTCGACAGCACGGTTCCACACGCCCACCGACATCGTCAGCTTCATCGCCAACGCAGAAGCCGCCAAGATCAAACCGGCGAGTTAATTATCTGCGAGCCCTAACGATTTGGTGCGCGATAGCTGACCGACCCGCTTTGATCATGGAAACGGCCGTGCGGGACGATCGTGATTGTGACGTCAGGATGGGCCCGCACGGCCTTGTCTCATCGTATCTGCAGCGGGATTCCTCGCCGACGGCTGGCCAAGCTGATCGTCGAGTTGGCCGACCCATGGACCACGCAGCAGGAGTCAAGGCTGCGCGAACGCCGTGGTCGTGACCGCATCCGCGCTGCCGGCGCCGGCCCCGACCATGACCTGACCTTCACCGACCGGGTCATCGCCACCCTGGTCGTGCTGCGCTTCCAACTCCCGCACGCCGCCCTGGCCCTGCTCTACAACGTCGACCGCGCCACCATCACCCGAGCGGTGGGCGAGATCCGTCCACTGCTGGCCGCTCGTGGGTTCGCCGTGCCCGGCATGCCCGGCGTACGGCTCGCACCCTGGCCGACGTGTTCGCCTACGCCGCCGCGCAGGGCGTCGAGTTGCGCATCGACGCAACCGAGGTCCAGGTCCGCCGGCCGAAAGCGGGCCGACCCGGCCGGCGGGCGTTCGTGTCCGGCAAGAAGAAGCAGAACACCGGCAAGTCCACCATCATCAGTGACGAACGGGGACGCCTGTTGTGGTGCGGGGCCACCCGCCCGGGACGGATGCACGACGTCACCGCGCTGCGCACCGAAGGCGTGGAAGACCTGCTGCGGCAGTACCCGAAGGTCAAGGCCCAGGTGGACTCCGGCTACCAGGGCCTGGCCCGGGACTTCCCCGACCAGGTCAGCGCCCCACCGAAGCGACCACGCAAGGACGCCGACGAAACCCAACACGCCGAGTACAACATCGCCCGGCACGCCCAGTCATCACAACGGATCTGCGTGGAACACGCCATCGCGGAACCGAAGCAGTGGCGACCGCTGCAACGCTACATCGGACGCCGAGAACACTTCGAAGACACCATCCTCGCCATCGCGGGACTGGTATCCGACCGCTGCGATTGCGTCCTAAGTTGCTCGTGGGGCTACCCAGCTTGGCGGCCGGGTGCCCTGCCGTGGGTGCCCAGCTCCGAATCACGATCGACCGGGCACCCACGGCACCGTTCGGGCACCGGCGGGAGGCAGCATGACCAGCCCATTTGGCCCCGGCGTCGCGGCACCAGTTACCGAGAACGCCGAGGTGGCCAGGTTCGACGGCAGGGCAGGGAGCCCGGTGCGGCGTGTCTCGTACGACGAGTACGTGTTGGCGGTCGCTCTGACCCTCGCCCGGCGGCACCGGCCGGTGTGGTCCTGGCGGAAGTGGCGGCGTATCTGCCGCTGCGGTGCCGACCTGCCCTGTCGTGCCCGGCACCGGATCCCGATCAACCGGGGCCACTGGCCGGACGGGGAGGCCAGGTGAACGACGACCAAGAGCGGGCGATCCTCGCCGTACATCTTCGAGGGCTTGACGGGATGTGCGTCGGCTGCCGAGCGTGGTGGTCGCGGCTGGTGCCGTACCCGTGTTGGCAGGTGGAGTGGGCGACCAGCCGGCAGGCCCGGACGATCATGGCGCGCTACCTGGGGGTGCGGGCGTGACCACCCATGGCCCGGTGCTGCCGATCTGGAGCTGCGGCGGCTGCGGCGCGCCCTGGCCCTGCCGGACCCGCCGGCAGGAACTGCAAGCGGAGTACGCGGATGCGCCGATGTCCCTCGCGTTGTACATGGGCGCGCAGTTCGCCCGCGCCGCAGAGGATCTGACGTGGGCGCCCGCCGGCACCCTGCATCGCCGCTTTCTGGGCTGGCTGCGGTGAGGACCTGACGCCAGCAGTACAGCAGCGAAGTACAGCAACGGTGGCAACCGCACCGGACCGAGACGGCCCGCAGCAGGCCGGTTCACCTCGGACGACACCTGATCAGACCGCTCCGCCGAGAGTTCACACCGAAGAGGTCACTGGTTCGATCCCAGTATCGCCCACCATCGATAAGCGCAGGTAGCAAGCCCGTTGCCCGGAATTGTCGGTAACGGGCTTCTCCGCTTGCGTCCCTTACATCGGGAGCGGTTTGGGAGCAGCCCTGCGGGTGCCGGAAACTTCATCCGTGCTGGTCCAGCGGTGTTCTCGTATTCGTGTAGGAGTCCGCCGAGTCGATCGTGTCGGTGGACGTTCAGGCGTGCCAGCGCGGCGGGATCGGTGATCGGTTCGGGCAGTGGACGCAGAGGCCGGGCGTTCGCGATGCCCGGATGACGGCCGATGCTGGTTGTGGTGGCGTTCGTACTCGCGGTGAGCGTGTAACAGGTGTGTCTGGTTCCGGATCAGTGTTCGGTCGGGCAGTTCGTGACGGCAGGCGTGGATCCACCGTTGCATGATCGAGTTCATGTGGGGCATTCGGACGTCGCTGCGCACGACCGTGATGTCGGCGTCGGCGAGGATCGCGTCGAACAGGGTCGGGTACTTGCCGTCCCGATTCCGGATCAGGTGTTTCACCGCGCATCCGGCGTCCTCAAGGTCCATCACCAGGTTCCGGGCCGCGTGGGTAAGGGCTCGCAGAGGAATAACATGCGGTTTTCCGTTATCGCAGGATTTCATCTGCTAGCGGTCTTGTGACCTGCGGTGTTGGGCGGGGTTCGGTCGCTCCTGGTCCGAATGAATCCAGCCGGGGTCTGCCCAGGTCACGAGATTCCTATACCACATCCGCAACTTTCAGACTCGGAATCTGCGTGTTATTCCTCTGCGAGCCCTTATAGGCTGGCGTCTGCCGCGGATTCTCCAGATGGACAGTTCGACCCTGTTTCGTGGCAAGAAAGCAGAGCTCCATTCCTGGGCTGAGGGTGCCGATTCCGGTGGCTGCCGGCAGCTGTGGAAACTGCGCCTCCCAGGTGGCGAATGCTTCGGCCCGGCCGACACAGAAGTCGCGGTAGATCTCGACACCTTCCGAGTTCGGGCTGGTGATGTCGCCGATCAGGTTCCACATGCGGACCAGGTCGGTGTAGCCGCGCTCCCAGGTGAACCGCAGGGCAGTCTCATACAGTTCGCGCACCCGCTCGCGGTACACCGGCTGCGGCCCGAGACGTGCTGCATAGAACAGATGCTCGCCGTCCTCGGCGAAGACGGCCTTACCCGCCGTACCGGATCGTACGGGCCGATCGGTCAGCCAGATCTCCTCGACCGGCGTACCATTCCCGTTCGCCATATGGGTGGTCAGGGACGGTACCCCATCGACCAGGGTGGGCTCAACCGGTCGGTCGGAGAAGATGATCCGCCCCAGAACACTGCCGCACGCCGCATCGGCCAATCCCGCGATACTCGGGACCAGATTGGACCGTAGGCCCAGCGCGCGATCCCAGGGTTGTTGGCGACTCATCGATCTCAAAATTCCAATGCAACGAAAATCGCAATGGATCTTATAAACAGGACGGTTATGACACGACGTCACCCTGACACTTCAGAGCCTCTAGCCTGCATATGCCTCCCTTCGACTGCCTACGCTTCGTCGTTCCGAAAGTCGCCGATGTCCATGTTGCCCAGCGCCAGGTTGATCACCATGCCCCCCACGAGCTCGGGGGCCACCCGGAAGGCGAACCCGATCCGGTCTTCCAGAGGGATCACGAGGACGCGGTGCCCGGGCTCGCGCATCGTGGTGGCGTCGGCGATCAGCACCACGTCAGCGGTCATCGCTCCCTTGTTGGTACCGGGGTGGCGGACCTGCGCCATCACCTGCTCCGGCGTGGCGCCCGCAAAGGCCGGATCGTCCACGAAGTCGACGTAGTCGCCGAAGTCGTCGATCACGTCGTGGCCCGGGCGGCACACGCGCTCGACCAGGGATGTCCAGGCCGCGTCGTCGGTGAAGTCGGTGCGCACGAGCACCCCGCCCAGATCGGTCTCTTGGATGAGCGGAGGCAGCTCGCGGGCCGGCCGAGTGTAGCGGGGCGGGGCGTTCAGCGACTCCAGTTCAACCCCCACGGGCTCATGGAGGTCCTCCTCGTCGGGCTCCCACTCCTCCTCGTCCTCCTCAAGCTCCCACTCCAACTCGGCGGGAGCCGTCTCCACGAACCAGCCGATGGTGGAGGACAGGTACGGATGGTGCAGCACCAGGTAGGTCATGGCCGCCTGACGCGGAGTGATCCAGAAGGCATCGCCGTCGCTGCCGCGAAAGGCCAGCAGCGGGCGCGAATCCGCATCGCGCCCGGTGCGGTCGTCGGTCAGCACCACCAGGTCGGGCACCCAGATCCCGGGCCGGTCCAGGGCCGCGGAGACATCCTCGGAGGTGGCGCCCCGCCACGCGGGATCCTCCGTCACGATCAGGCGCCGGGGGATCGACTCCCGCGCCACCGCATCGGCCGCACCTGCTTGACCGGACCGGTACATGCCAGGGAGCTCGCCCATGCGCCAGAGCACGTCTTCCCAGACGTCGTCATCGCTGTCGGTGCGCACCAGCAGGATCCCGGGCACACGGGACTCACCGTCGTCGGGGGGAAGCGGAAGCGGAGGACGCATCGGCAGAAACCTCATCGAATCGGGGACGAATCACCGTAGTTACCACGTCCCGCGGTGCGGACGGAGTTCAATGCCGAACGGGTTCGTTATCTGTGAGCCCCCTTTCCAAGCTGATCTTGCAGCTCAGGGCGGGTGCAGGCAACCCGGAGATCGATGAGGGCGAGGCTCCAGGTAAGACAGCAGTCGACCAAGATCCGATGCCCCGACCGGGAGCCTCGCCTGTGCTGTCCTACCCCTCCACGATCCCGCTGTCCAGCCGAACCCTGAACCACCTCGGCGACCTCATCCGAGCGCACCGTAACCAGCATCGATCCCGGTGGCGACGTCTCGGTCCGGGCCGACAGGCACTGCTCGCCCTGGCCCACCTGCGCAACGGTGACACCTACACCCGGCTCGCCGCGGGGTTCGCCGTCGGTGTCGCCACCGCCTGGCGCGGACTACCACCGATCCGACTACACGACCTGCGGCACGGCGCGTCCCACATCCTCCGCGTCCATGATCTTCTCCTGTCTGTCGATGGACACATCGACCAGACACGAGAAACCCTCGACCACGACGGACAACCACTGCGTAATGCCGCACGGCGACCGAGAAATCAGCGTGCTGACCAGCACGCTCACGAGCAACACGGCATAACCGTCGGCTCGTCATAAGGCGCGTAATGCCGAACTCGGCATTACGCGCCCTTCTTGACGAACCCGGTCTCGTCGGCGACGAGCACCCCGGCCGGATCACCGATCGCTTCCACCACGTAGTCGCGCACGTCATCGCGCACCGCGTCCCGGTCCCACGCCGCGCTGCACAACATGCCCTGCAACCCGTCCGGTGAGACATGCCCAGCCTGCTCGGCAAGGGTCCAGCCGTTGCGCCGCTCCAACGGCGCCAGCAACCCCCGCACATACGCCCACGCCCGCCGCCGCGGCTCCACCCGAGTAAACCGATGCGAGAACCGGAAGAACAACTCCTCCAACCCGGCATCCCACGACCCGACCAACTGCGCATCCACCACAACCAGCCAAGGAGCGATTACCACCCGAAGCTACGACCCGCCGTTGCAGTACTAACTGTGTTTCGTCACCGTCGGTGTATAGCACTCGCCGTTTACACCGTTGTCTACTTGATTTCGACGATGACGGCGCCGTGGGGGACGGTGTCGCCGATGGCGGCGGTAATGCCTGTGACGGTGCCGGACTTGTGGGCGTTGATGGGCTGCTCCATCTTCATGGCCTCCAGGACCGCGACCAACTCGCCGGCTTCGACGGTCTGGCCTTCCTCCACTGCGATCTTGACGATGGTGCCCTGCATGGGCGCGGTGAGTGCGTCGCCGGACACGGCTGCGCTCCGCTCGCTGCCGCTGGAGCGCTTGGGCGCCTTCTTCCTCGCGGTGCCGCCGCTGACGGCCAGGCCGCCTGGCAGTGCGACCTCGATCCGTTTGCCGTCGACCTCGACGACGATGGTCTGCCGCTCGCCGGCGTAGTCCTGCGCCTCGGCGACAGAGCCGGAGTACGGCTCGACCGTGTTGTGCCACTCGGTCTCGATCCACCGCGTGTGGACGGAAAACGGTTGGGTCGGGTCGGCCGGGGCGAACGCCTCGTCGGCGACAACCGCGCGGTGGAACGGGATCACGGTGGGTATGCCGTCGACGACGAACTCGGCCAGCGCGCGACGCGAGCGCTCCAGGGCCTCGTTGCGGTTCCGGCCGGTGACGACCAGCTTGGCCAGCATCGAGTCGAAGGCGCCGCCGACGATGTCGCCAGCCTCGATACCGGAGTCGAGTCGCACACCGGGGCCGCTCGGAGGACGGAACTGCGTGATGACGCCTGGTGCGGGCAGGAAGCCTCGGCCGGCGTCCTCGCCGTTGATCCGGAACTCGATGGCGTGCCGCATCGGGGTGGGGTCGTCGTAGCCGAGTGGCTCACCGTTGGCGATGCGGAACTGCTCACGCACGAGGTCAATGCCGGTGACCTCCTCGGTGACCGGGTGCTCCACCTGAAGGCGGGTGTTGACCTCGAGGAAGGAGATTGTGCCGTCGCGCCCGATGAGGAACTCGCACGTCCCGGCCCCGTGGTAGCCCGCTTCCCTCAAGATCGCCCTGGATGCGCGGACCAGCTCGGCGTTCTGCTCGTCGGTCAGGAACGGGGCGGGCGCCTCCTCGACCAGCTTCTGGTGACGGCGCTGCAGCGAGCAGTCGCGGGTGGAGACGACCACGACGTTGCCGTGGGTGTCGGCAAGGCATTGCGTTTCGACGTGGCGGGGCTTGTCCAGGTATCGCTCGACGAAACACTCATCGCGCCCGAACGCCGCCACCGCCTCGCGCGTAGCAGACTCGAACAGCGCGGGGATTTCCTCCAGAGTGCGTGCGACCTTCAGACCGCGCCCGCCCCCGCCGTAGGCGGCCTTGATGGCGACGGGCAGGCCGTGCTCCTTGGCGAAGGCTACGATCTCCTCGGCGTCGGTGACCGGGTCGGGCGTGCCGGGCACGAGGGGAGCGTTGGCGCGGGCCGCGATGTGCCGCGCCTTGACCTTGTCGCCCAGCGCGTCGATGGCCTCGGGGGAGGGACCGATCCAGGTGAGCCCGGCGTCGATGACAGCCTTGGCGAACGAGGCGTTCTCCGCGAGGAACCCGTAGCCCGGGTGGACCGCGTCCGCGCCCGACTTTCGGGCGACGTCGAGCAGCTTGTCCTGGGCGAGATAGGACTCTGCGGGAGTCGCTCCGCCGATGGCGTAGGCCTCGTCGGCGACCTTGACGTGCAACGCGTCACGGTCGGGGTCGGCATAGACGGCGACCGACCCGATGCCGCTGTCCTTGCATGCACGGGCGATGCGAACGGCGATCTCGCCCCGGTTTGCAATCAACACCTTCTTCAGCATCCGTGTGTCTCCGTTCTCGGGTCAGTGGGGCAGGGCCGAGCTGCGCCAGGCACCGGGCGCGTGCACCAAGGGCCGGCGCGCCGGGCGGGCGTGTTCGACCCAGGCGGAGGTACCGCGCGGGGGTGGGTTCGCCTTCGTGGAGCGTGCGGCACGTGCGAGCACGACCATCACGATGGCGAGCTGTTCGGGGGTGGCGTTGCCACGCACCAGGGCGATCGGCCGCGCGGATGCGGCGTCCCGCTGCGCATCGGTGCCCATCACAGCGGGATGTTCCCGTGCTTTTTCGGGGGCAGGGTTTCGCGTTTGGTGCGCAGCACGCGCAGCGCGCGGACGATCTGGGCGCGTGTCTCGTGCGGCGCGATGACGCCGTCGACGTACCCGCGCTCCGCCGCGATGTACGGGTTGGCCAGGGTGTCCTCGTACTCGGCGATCAGCTCGGCGCGCAGCGCCGCCGGGTCCTCGGCGGCGGCCAGCTCGGAGCGGTAGAGGATGTTCACCGCGCCCTGCGCTCCCATCACCGCGATCTGCGCGGTCGGCCAGGCGAAGTTGAGGTCTGCGCCGAGGTGTTTGGAGCCCATCACGTCGTACGCGCCGCCGTACGCCTTGCGGGTGATGACGGTGACTTTTCCGACGGTGGCTTCGGCGTAGGCGTAGATGAGCTTGGCGCCCCGGCGGATGATGCCGTCCCACTCCTGGCCGGTGCCGGGGAGGAACCCGGGAACGTCCACGAAGGTCAGCACGGGGATGTTGAACGCGTCGCAGGTGCGCACGAACCGGGCCGCCTTCTCCGACGCGGCGATGTCCAGGGTGCCGGCGAAGTGCATCGGCTGGTTGGCCACCACGCCGACCGGCCGCCCCTCCACCCGGCCGAAGCCGATCACCATGTTCTGCGCGTAGAGCGGCTGGACCTCCAGGAACTCCCCGTCGTCCAGGACGTGCTCGATCACCCGGTGCATGTCGTACGGCTGGTTGGCCGAGTCGGGGATCAGCGCGTCCAGCTCCCGGTCGGCGTCGGTGACGGCCAGGTCGGCCGGGGCGTCGAAGACCGGCGGCTCGTCCAGGTTGTTCGACGGCAGGTACGACAGCAGCGCCTTGACGTACTCGATGGCGTCGTCCTCGTCGGCGCCCAGGTAGTGGGCGTTGCCGCTGCGGGTGTTGTGGGTCCGGGCGCCGCCCAGCTCCTCCATCGCCACGTCCTCGCCGGTGACCGTCTTGATGACGTCGGGGCCGGTGATGAACATGTGCGAGGTCTGGTCGACCATCACGGTGAAGTCGGTGACCGCCGGGGAGTACACGGCGCCGCCCGCGCACGGGCCCATGATGAGGGAGATCTGCGGGATGACCCCGCTGGCCCGCACGTTGCGGAAGAAGATCTCGCCGTAGAGGCCGAGGGACGCGACGCCCTCCTGGATGCGGGCGCCGCCGGAGTCGTTGATGCCGATGACGGGGCAGCCGATCTTCATGGCCAGGTCCATCACCTTGACGATCTTCTCGCCGAACACCTCGCCGAGGGAGCCGCCGAAGACCGTGAAGTCCTGGGCGAAGACGCAGACCTGCCGGCCGTCGACGGTGCCGTAGCCGGTGATGACCCCGTCGCCGTACGGGCGGGTCCGCTCCAGGCCGAAGTTGGTGGACCGGTGCCGGGCGAACTCGTCCAGCTCGACGAAGGAGCCCTCGTCGAGCAGCATCTCGATCCGCTCCCGGGCGGTCTTCTTGCCCCGTGCGTGCTGCTTCTCGACCGCCCGCGCCGACCCGGCGTGCACCGCCTCGTCGACCCGTCGCTCCAGGCCGGCCAGCTTGCCGGCGGTGCTGTGGATGTTGATCCCGGTCTCCGGCACCGAGGCCGTTTCCGCGCTCATTGCGCGCGCCCGGTGGAGTCGAGACGGGTGACCAGCGCCCAGGCTGCCGGGAGGAGACTTGACGCCAACACCGCCTTGAGGGCGTCGCCGACGAGGAAGGGTGTCATACCAACGGCGACCGCTTTGCCCAGGCCCATACCGGTCACGATGGCCAGCCAGGTCACCCCGCACGCGTAGATCGCCGCCGAAGCCAGCGCCAGAACTGCCAACTCGCGAAGCACCGTCCGGTCGGTGCCACGACGCGAGCCGGCGCCCACGATCAGCGAGGCGAGCAGAAAACCAACAAGGTAGCCGCCGGTCGCGCCGACCAGGACATGCACGCCGTGAGCGCCCTGTGTGAAGACGGGCAGCCCTGCGGCGCCGAGTACTAGGTAGAGCACCTGGCTGGCCAGTCCCCGGGCCGGACCGAGGGCGGCGGCGGTCAACAGGACCGCGAACGTCTGCCCGGTGACCGGGACGGGCGAGCCTGGGATCGGTACGACAACTTGAGCGGCGAGAGCGGTCAAGGCCGTACCCAGGACGACCGTGGCGCCGCTACGTGTCAGCACTTTCGGGAGTGCGGATTCGGCCAGCACGGGCAGTGGAGTGGGGAGGCTGAGCGCGGTAGTCATCGCTGTCCTTGTCTGCTAAGGCTGGGCTCGGTCGGGTGAGTTGCCGGTGAGCGCCCGGCAGAGGAGAAAGCTGGCCGCATCGGCAATTGACTCTCCGGAGGCCGGCCGTCTCGAAGCGGCACGAACGTCGTGCCGCTCAACGTCCGGCCGCCAAGGCGGTTGTGGACGCGTCACCACGAGTCGCGCGGGACGTATAGGCCCCACACATCGCGCAGGGCATGGCTGACCTCGCCGACCGTGGCTCGCTGGCGCAGCGCCTCGCGCATCGGCACGAGGACGTTGTCGCGGCCCGACGCCGCGGCGCGCAAGTCATCTAGGGCTCGGCCGACCGCGTCGTTGTCACGCTCCTTGCGTAGCGCCGCGAGGCGTTCGCACTGGTCGATCTCAATTTGGGGGTCGACCCGGAGGGGCTCGTACGGCTCCTCCTCGTCCAGGGTGAACCGGTTCACCCCCACCACCGTCCGCTCGCCGTGGTCGATCTGGAGCGCGGTCTGGTAGGCCGAGCGCTCGATCTCGCTCTTCTGGAAACCCTGCTCGATCGCGGCCACGGCGCCCCCACGGTCCTCGACAGCTTGGATGAGCTCCATCGCGGCCGCCTCCACGTCGTCGGTCATCGCCTCGATGGCGTAGGACCCGGCGAACGGGTCGACCGTCTTGGTGACGTCCGTCTCGTAGGCGATGACCTGCTGCGTGCGTAGCGCCAGGCGCGCGGCCTTCTCCGTCGGAAGTGCGATGGCCTCGTCGTAGGAGTTCGTGTGCAGACTCTGCGTCCCGCCCAGCACCGCCCCGAGCCCCTGTAGCGCCACCCGCACCAGGTTGACCTCGGGCTGCTGGGCTGTCAGCTGCACGCCGGCGGTCTGGGTGTGGAAGCGCAGCATCTGGCTCTTGGGGTTCTTCGCGCCGAACTCCTCCCGCATGATGCGCGCCCAGATCCGCCGCGCCGCGCGGAACTTCGCCACCTCATCGAGCAGCGTGGTCCGGGCGACGAAGAAGAACGACAGCCGCGGCGCGAAGTCGTCGACGTCGAGCCCGGCCGCGATGGCTGTGCGGACGTACTCCTTGGCGTTGGCCAGGGTGAAGGCGATCTCCTGCACCGGGGTGGCCCCCGCTTCGGCCATGTGGTAGCCGGAGATGGAGATCGTGTTCCAGCGCCGGATTTCTTTCTGGCAGTAGGCGAAGATGTCGCTGATCAGGCGCAGGGACTCCTTGGGCGGATAGATGTATGTGCCCCGGGCGATGTACTCCTTGAGCACATCGTTCTGGATCGTGCCCGTGAGCTGGTGCCCCGCGATTCTCTCCTCGGCGGCGACCAGTTGGTAGAGCAGCAGCAGCGTCGAGGCCGGGGCGTTGATGGTCATCGAGGTGCTGACCTTGTCCAATGGCAGCCCGCGGAACAATGTCCGCATGTCATCGAGGGAGTCGATGGCCACCCCGACCTTGCCCACCTCGCCATGCGCGATCGGCTCGTCGGAGTCGTAGCCCATCTGCGTGGGCAGATCGAAGGCCACGGACAGACCGCCCGTGCCCGCCTTGACCAACTGGTGGTAGCGCTCGTTGGACTCCCTGGCCGTGCCGAACCCCGCGTACTGGCGCATCGTCCACGGCTTGCCGGCGTACATCGTGGGGTAGACGCCACGGGTGAAGGGAAACTCCCCCGGCGTGCCCAGCTTGGCCTTCGGATCGAAGCCCTGCAGCGAAGACTCGTCGTAGACGGCGTCGATGGGAAGGCCGGATTCGTTGCGGCCCTGCGGAGGCACAGACATAGATTGGAACGTTAATGGCACTCGGTGCCAGACCTCAAGCACACCGTGCCTGTGATCTGTCACTCAATTGCGAGAGTGTGGTATTGTCCCCGCCATGTACCCGAACATCCCGCCGGCCGCCCCACCAGCAGGGGAGCCCATCCGGGATCGACTGGCACGGGCCGCCTTCGAGCTATTCGCGGCCCAGGGGTACGAGAGCACGACCATCGATGACATCACGACGGCAGCGGGCGTCGCCCGGCGCACGTTCTTCCGGCACTTCCCTTCCAAGGAAGACGTGATCTTCCCTGATCACGACTCGGTCTTGGACCGCGTGCGTTGGTACCTTGGTTCCTCCACAAATACAGAGCCGATCTTCGCCGTGGCCGAGGCGACCAGGCTGATCTTCGAGAGCTTCATGGCGACGCCAGAACAGACACTCGCCCGCTATCGGCTGACCCGCGAAGTCGCGGCTCTTCGAGACCGCGAGGTCGCCAGCGTCGCCAGGTACGAGCGGGTTCTCAGTGACTACCTGCGGAGCAGGCTGCCGAACACCTCCAAGGCCGCCCTCGCGGCCCATGTCGCGGCCGCGTCCTTTGTCGCCGCCCACAACCAGGTACTCCGCGAGTGGCTGCGGCCTGGAGGAGCGAAGGATCCCCGCCCTGCCTTGGAGGCCGCATTGACGACGGTCGCCGATCTCATGACACCGCTGATCGCTCGTAGCAGCCGACAAAGCTCACAGAGCGCGGTCTGAGCGGGTTGCCAAAAGTCCTGCGCGTAGCCGGGGAGGGGTAGACCCCGGGTGCCGTTCGTAGGCGATCGGGGACAATTCCGGCGTGAGGTCGGCTGTACGCCCATGACGAACCGATCAGCACCAGCGCGGGTGTGTCGGCCGGGGTCGATCTGGCCCTGTCACTGGTCGAACGGGATCACGGGCCGGCGCCGTGGTCGTGCTCAGTCCGAGGGTGCGGGTCAACGGCAGCTGCTGGACAAGATTGCGGATGTGATCGCGGTGGTGGCCTGCTCGGGAGCGTGAGGATTGGTCAGCAGCACCAGGTCGAGAGCGGGCGGTACGGGGAGCCCGGTCGAGGCGGGTAGCTCGACGAGGTCCAAGGGCAGAAGGGATCGTGCGAACACCGCGATGCCCAGCCCGGCCCTGACCGCGGCGAGGACCCCGTTGACATCGTGCCCCTCCCTTAAAGATCAAGCTGAGCGACGGTCTTCAAGCCGGGCTGCACCGATCACCTCACGAGGCGCCGCCCGCACGATGTGAGGACGCGAGCTCTGCGCGTAGCAGGTCCTTGCGGACCTTCCCGACGCTGGTGCGGGGTAGCTCGGCACGCACGATCACCCGGTCGGGGATCTTGAAGGTCGAGAGGTGTCCGCGGCACCAGGCGATCAGCTCCTCGGGAGTGGTTTCCTCGCCCGGTTGCAGGACAA
>NZ_JBDPMC010000127.1:0-12812 GCF_039871625.1 Micromonospora sp. B11E3
ATCTAGATGCGGAACGATCGCTTCGAACTTCGCCGCCAGCACCGCTTGCCGTTCGTCCACTGTGCTCATACCACAAAACCGAGGGCCATTCACGAAGACTACGGGTTAATTATCTGCGAGCCCTTACTCCTGTTGCATCAGTCTGTGGTCGGTGTGGGACGAGCTGGCCGGCTCGGGCCACGAGGGTGTCCACCGCGAAGTCGTAGGTCTCCTGTGCGGGAAGTAACGCCATTTCGCCCGCCCATCCCACGACAAGCGGGAATTCGTTGGCCGGACGGGCGACGTAGGAGGCGCTCCTGCTGCCGGCGTAGCTTGAGCACCTCGGAAGTCGATGCCCGCAGGCCACGGGATCACCGTCCCTACGGCTAGACAGTGCTGTGCCGAACGGCGAGGACCTCCCGCAGTCGGTCCAGTGCCCAGCGGATCTCGTCGTCGGTCGTGACCAGGGGAGGGGCGAATCGGATGGTGCTGCCATGGGTGTCCTTGACCAGTACGCCACGCTCGGCCAGTGCCTCACAGATCTGCCGGCCGCTGCCGATCGCCGGGTCGATGTCGACGCCGGCCCAGGCGCCGACGCCGCGTACGGCGGTGACGCCGTGACCGATCAGGTCCCGCAGTCCGCGGTGCAGCACGCCGCCGATCCGGCGGGCGGCGGCCTGGTACTCGCCGGTGGCGAGCAGGTCGACGACGGCCGAGCCCACCGCTGCGGCCAGCGGATTGCCACCGAAGGTGCTGCCGTGTTCACCGGGCCGGATCAGCCCGAGCACGTCGCGGCTGGACACCACGGCGGAGACGGGGACGACGCCGCCGCCGAGCGCCTTTCCGAGCAGGTAGATGTCGGGGCGTACGCCGGCGAGTTCGCAGGCGAACGTGGCGCCGACCCGGCCCAGTCCGGACTGGATCTCGTCGGCGACGAACAGGGCGCGACGGTCGTCGCAGATCCGCCGGATGCCGGCGAGGTAGCCGTTGGACGGTACGACGACGCCGGCCTCGCCCTGGATCGGTTCGACGAGTACCGCGGCGGTCCGTTCACCCACGGCCGCCTCGAGGGCGTCGAGATCGTCATAGGGAACCACGGTGAAGCCGGGGGTGAACGGGCCGAAACCGGTTCGGGCCTGCTCGTCGGTGGAAAAGCTGACGACGGTGGTGGTCCGGCCGTGGAAGTTGCCGGCCGCCACGACGATCTCGGCGTCGTCGGCGGGCACGCGCTTGACCTGGTACGCCCACCGCCGGGCGACCTTGATGCCGGTCTCGACGGCCTCGGCGCCGGTGTTCATCGGCAGCACCAGATGCATGCCGCACAGGTCGGCGAGTTTGGCGGCGAACGGACCGAGCCGATCGTTGTGGAAGGCGCGGCTGGTCAGGGTGGCCCGCTCGAGTTGAGCCCGGGCGGCGGCGAGCAGCGCCGGATGCCCGTGGCCGAAGTTCAGTGCGGAGTAGCCGGCGAGGCAGTCGAGGTACCGCTTCCCGTCCACGTCCGTGATCCAGGAACCTTCGGCGCGCTCGACCACCACCGACAGCGGGTGGTAATTGTGGGCGAGCACATCCCGCTCGATCTTGATGGCAGCGGTAGTACGGTTCATCGGCGGATCTCCAGGGTGCAGCACTTGGCACCGCCGCCGGCCTTCGCCAACTCGGAGAGGTCGACCGGCACCGGCTGGTAGCCGCGTGCGGCGAGCTGGTCGATGAGGCCGGTCGCGGCTTGGGCGACCACGACGTTCGCGCCGTCGGACACCGAGTTGAGGCCCAGAACGAGGGCGTCGGCTTCGCTGGCCACGATCGCGTTCGGGAAGAGCCGGGCCAGCGTCCGCTGGCTGCCCAGGGTGAACGCCGGCGGATAGTAGGCGATGGTGTCGTCGTCCAGAACGAACAGGGCGGTGTCGAGGTGGTAGAAGCGCGGGTCGGCCAGCCGCAGCGAGACGACCGGCCGGCCGAGGAACTCCTGCGCCTCGCCATGGGCGGCTGGTTCGGTGCGGAAGCCCGCCCCGGCGAGGACGATGTCGCCGACCACGGCGAAGTCCCCCTCCCCCTCGTTGACGTAGCGCGGCAGGAGAACGCCGCCGAACCCGGCGGCGGCGAACCAGGCTCGGTAGGCGGGCGCTTCGGGTTGCCGTACCGGCTCGCGGAACCGGGCACCGTAGATCTGTCCGTCGACGACCAGGGCGCAGTTGGCGGCGAAGACCATGTCGACCAGCCCGGGCTGCGGGTCGGCCAGCTGCACGGTGTGTCCGAGCCGGCGATACGTGTCGCGCAGCTCGGCCCACTGCCGCTGGGCGAGGTCTCGGTCCACGGACACGCCGGGGTCCATCCACGGGTTGATCGCGTACACGACGTCGAAGTAGGTCGGCGGGCACATCAGGTACTCCCGCCGGGTGGCCTGGTGGGCAGCCGCGGCGGCAGCCGGTGCCGTGGTCGGGGTGACCGCAGTCGCGCTCATCCGGCCTCGGTCCCCTCGGTGCTGGTCCCGCCGGTGGCGAGGATCGTGTCGATCGCCGTTTCCAGGGCCACCTCGGCACCGCTGACCTGGCGGCGCAGCCCGTCGATCCGGGTGCGGTCGGCCGCGAGCCGGTCGGTGAACTCGGCGTTCTCCCGGCGTACGGCGTCCGGGGCCGGTCCGCCGTACAAGGTGCGCCGAGCGACGAAGGCGCGGGCGTCCATGGCGTCGGCGAACTGCTCCGCGGTGAGTCCGCTGGGTCGATTGAGAAGTTGCCCGGCGGCCTCGTCGAGCAGTGCGAGCGTCGCCGCGGGAGCGGCGAGTCCACGTTCGACGCCGAGCCGGACGAACACGCCGACCACCTGGTGGGCGTGCCGCCAGTCCAGGCCGGTGTAGCGGACGAGGGCAGACGCGACGTCGGTGACCTGGGCCCAGTGGGCGCCGGCTCGGGCGGCCATGCGCGGCTCGTCGAGTCGAAGGTCGGTGAGGATCTGGGTGGTGTCACCGACCTTGGCGGTGATCGCCGCGCACATGGACCAGATCGCCTGCTGCGAGTAGCGCCGCTCCATGATCGGGAAGCCGGTCGGACCGCGTTCGGCGGTGATCACGCCGATCAGCGCCGCGAGCGCCTGGGTGGCCACCGACTTGACGTCCTCCAGCGCGTCGGGGTTCTTCTTCTGCGGCATGATGCTGCTGGTGCCGCAGAACCTGTCGGGCAGCTCGACGTACCCGAATTCGGAGGTGGACCAGAGGTAGAGGTCGTCGGCGAGCCGGGCCAGCGTGGCGCCGGCCGTGGCCAGAACGGCGGCCACCTCCATCTCCAGGTCGTGGCTGAGGATCGCGTCCATGGTGTGCGGCAGCGGGGCGTCGAAGCCGAGCAGGTCGGCGACCCGGTGCCGGTCGAGCGGCAGGTCGCTGCCGGTCAGGATGGCCGCGCCGGCTGGTGAGAGGTTGAGCCGGCCGTGCAGGCTGAGCAGCCGTTCGGTGTCGCGGGCGAAGGCGCGCTCGAACATGGTGGCCCAGTGCGCGAAGGTGGTCGGCTGGGCGTGCTGGCCGTGGGTGTAGCCGGGCATCACCGCCTCCCGGTACGTGTCGGCGAGGCCGAGCAGCACGGCGCGCAGGTCGGCCAAGGCCGGCAGCATCGCGTGCAGGTGCCAGCGGATCGTCATCCGGCGGGCCACCTCGATCAGGTCGCCGGAGCTGCGACCGAGGTGCAGCCGCCCGCCGAGGTCGGCGCCGATCGCACGGATCAAGTACTGCTCGCCGGAGTGCATGCCACCGCCGGCTTCGATGCGCGCCGCGGCGACTCCGTCGGCCTCGGCCTCCATGCCCCGCAGCGCGGTGAGGATGGCTCGCCCGGCCGCCGGCTCGAGCAACCCGCGCTCGGTGAGCATGACCGCGTGTGCCTTGTCGAAGGCGTGGATCGCTGGCAGTGAGTCGCCGAGCAGCTCAGTGCGGTGCGCCTGCAGGTGCGGCAGTTGCTCCTCGGTCAGTCGTACCCCGGTACCCCGGAAGCCCTGGTACGTCATCGGCGGTCCGCCCCGGAGCCGAAGACCGCGAAGTGGAACAGCAGGTAGGCGGCGAGGGTGGCGGTCGTCGAGGTGCGGTCGTCGGTAAGCGGGTTGACCTCGGTGACGGCCAGCGCGTCGCAGTGCGGGGCGAGCAGCCGGACCGCTTCGAGGGCCTCGCCGGAGGTGAGGCCGCCAGGCTCGTGGGCGCCGGCGCCGGGCGCGAACGCCGGGTCGATCGCGTCGATGTCGAAGGACAGGAAGATGTGGTCGGCGCCGGAGACGCGGTCGAGGATCTGTTCGACGGCGGAGACCGGGCCGAGGGCCTGGAACTCGCGGGCGGTGATGTGGGGCAGGCCGCTCTTTCGCTTGAACTGGGCCGAGGACGGGAAGTTGAAGTGCCGCACGGCTACCTGGATGCAGTCGTCGGCGTTGAGCCGGCCGAGTTCGAGGCTGCGGCGCATGCCGCTGGACTGGCTGAGCCGTCCCTGGAACCGGTTGTGATCCAGTAGATCAAGGTGGGCGTCGAAGTGGATCACTCCGATCCGGCCGGGCAAGGCGTCGTGCACGCCGCGAGCGACCGGGAACAGCACCGAGTCGTCGCCCCCGATCATGATCGGGGTACGGCCGTCGCGCAGCGACTCGGCGACCGAGGCGGAGCAGGCGTCCAGTGTGGCCTCGATGTCGTGCCCGACGACGTCGACGTCGCCGCGGTCGCGCAGCAGGTCGTCACCGACCTCGTGGACGGAGTCGGTCTCCAGCGAGTAGATGGCGCCGTCCTCGATGCGTTGGGTGATCCAGCGCAGCGCGTCGCGGATCCGGCCGGGGGCGTACCGGGAGCCCGGCCAGCCCAGGGTGGATCCCCCGTCGAAGGGGGCTCCCCACAGGTCGAACTTACGCGATTGGTGCGAACGTGGCATTGCGGACCTCTCGGAGGTGGGGTGTGGGTGCTCTCAACCGAGGACGCGGGAGAGGAATTCCTGGGTGCGCGGGTGCTGCGGGGCGCCGAGGACGATGCCGGGCGGACCTGACTCGACCACGACCCCCTCGTCCATGAACACGAGCGTGTCGCCGACCTCGCGGGCAAAGCCCACCTCGTGGGTGACCACGATCATCGTCATGCCGTCGGCGGCCAGCGACTTCATCACGTCGAGCACCTCGCCGACCAGTTCCGGGTCCAGCGCCGAGGTCGGCTCGTCGAAGAGCATCAGGTACGGCTCCATCGCCAGCGCCCGAGCGATCGCGACCCGCTGTTGCTGGCCGCCACTGAGTTGGGCCGGGTAGGCGTCGTACTTGTCGGACAGGCCGACCCGGTCGAGCAGCCGGCGGGCGGCGGCCTCGGCGACGGCCCGGTTGTGCCCCAACGCCCGCATCGGCCCCTCGACGACGTTGCCGAGCGCGGTCATGTGCGGGAAGAGGTTGAACCGCTGGAAGACCATGCCGATGCCGCGCCGCTGCCGTGCGATCTCGCGTTCGGTCAGCTCGTGGAGTCTGCCGCCGCGCAGTCGGTAGCCGACCAGGTCGTCGCGCAGCCACAGCTCGCCGCCGTCGAGGCGTTCCAGCTGGTTGATGCAGCGAAGGAAGGTGGACTTGCCGGAGCCGGACGGGCCCATCACGCACAGCACCTCGCCGGCGCGCACCTGCAGGGACACCCCGCGCAGCACGTGTACCGGTCCGAACGACTTCTGCAGGTCGACCGTGCGGACGACCGGGGTCGTGCCGTCTGTCGGTGGTGGCTGGCTCACTGCTGCGGGGCTCCCTTCAACCGGCGCCCGAGTGACCGGGCCTTACGGTTCGGCAGGGCGTGGAAGCCCCGGCCGAACCGGCGCTCGACGAAGTGCTGGATGACGCTGAGCACGGAGACCACCGCCAGGTACCAGATCGCGGCGACGATCAGCAGTTCGATGATCCGGTTGTTGGAGTAGTAGATGAACTCGACGGTCTCCAGCATCTCGCCGTACGTGATGACGGCGGCGAGCGACGACATCTTCAGCGTGCTGATGAACTCGTTGCCCAGGGGCGGCAGGATGACCCGCATGGCCTGCGGCAACACGATTCGGCGCCGGATCTGGTTCGGGGTCAGGCTGATCGCCTGGGCCGCCTCGATCTGGCCCTTGTCGACCGAGAGGATGCCGGCGCGGACCAACTCCGCGGTGTAGGCGCTCATGTTGATGCCGAGGCCGAGCAGGGCGGCCATGAACGGCGTCATCACGTCAATCATGCGGGCCTCGAACGGCCCGAATCCAACCGTGGGGAAGACCAGCGCCAGGTTGTACCAGATCAGCAGCTGCAGCAGTACCGGAATACCGCGGAACAGCCAGATGTAGCCGAAGGCAATGGTCCTGGTCACCGGGTTCGCCGACATCCGCATCACCGCGACCAGCACACCCAGGACGATGGCCAACGCCATGGAACAGAGGGTGATGATGACGGTGTTGGCCAGACCGTGCAGGATCGCCGAGGCGGTCAGGTAGCGGCCTACGACCGACCATTCGATGCTGCCCTGGGCGAAGGCCTGCACCAGAAGTGCGACCAGCACGACCACGACGGCTGCCGAGACCCACCGGCCGTAGTGCCGTAGCGGCACCCGGGGCAGCCCGGCAAGCTGCCCGGGGCCCGGCGGTGCCGCCAAGGTGCTGGCCCCGCCGTGTCCAGTGCTCGTCATCACGCCTCCCGTCTGTACTTTCGCCGAGTCTCACCGGGCCGGCCGGGGCAGCGATACCTGACATCGGGTCCAGTCAGCGCACCGCTGGCGCTACTTCCTGTCCTGCTCCGGCCCGCTGCCACGGCCCGCCCGTCCGGTGCCCTGCTCCGGCCCGGGCTGGTCGTCGGTGTCGGCCGCGCTGTCGGCGAGCAGCGCGAGCCACAGCTCCATCCGGCCGTACGCCGAATCGAGGTCGCGCCCGGTGATCTGCTCGATCCGGTCGATCCGGGCCCGCAACGTGTGCCGATGGATGCCCAGCTCCGCGGCGGTCTCGTTCCACTGGCCGTTGTGCGTCAGGAAGGTACTCAGGCTGGCCAGCAAGGCTCCCTCGCGACCCTGGTCGTGCTGCTTCAGCGGGCCGAGGACCCGGCGCACGAAACCGGCCAATGCCTGCGGCGACTGGGCCCGGAAGAACATGTGCAGCGCCTCCAGATCGTCGAACCGAGTCACCGCCCGCCGCTCGGCCCGGCCGACCTCGGCCGCGTGGGTCGCGGCCCGGTACGACAGCCCCACCTGCTCGATCGGCACCACGTCGCCGAGCCCGAGCGGCACCATCGGGCGTACCGAGGCCACCCGGGCCAGCGCGGCGGTGGCCGCCTCCGAGCCGTCGATGAGTACGGCGACCCGGGCCTGCCGACCGGCCTCCTGCGCGACGACGGCGCCGGGCAGGTTGGCCTCGGCCATCAGCTCGTTGAGTTCGTCGCAGACCTGGCTGCCCCGGCTGGCGGCACAGAAGTAGACGCCAACCCGGACGGCTGCCGGGTCGAGGTCCCAGGCGAGGGCGTGCTGGGCGGCGACCTCGCCGGTGACCGCACCGCGCAGGATCTGGGCCAACTGGTCGGCGCGCAACCGGCGGACCTGCTGGCGGGCCGCCTGCGAGCGCTCCATCTCCAGGGACAGCAGCGCCACCGCGCCGGCCAACACCATCCGGCTGTAGTCGCTGGCCGCGCCGGGGACGCCGGCGATCAGGAAACCGCGCATCCGGCCCCGCGCCCCGAGTGTGTGGATCGCCACCGACTCGGTCGGGCCGACCACCGAACCGCTGGAGCGGATACCGCGCTCGCGGGTACGCATCACGTCCGGCAGCAGCGCGGGCAGCCGGTCGGCGGCCTCTGCCGGATGCGCCCGCACAACGTTGGCGGCGAGGTCGGTGAGCACCGCCCAGCCGCCGAGTGCGCGCGAGACCTCAGCAACGAGGCCGCCTGTGCCGGACTCGACCGCCGCGGCGGTCAGCGCCTGCTGAGCGTCGAACGCGCGGGCGATGGTGTCGTAGCGTTCCGCCGCGAGCAGGTTCGACACGGCCTCGGAGATTGCCACGTAGGGCGCGTCGACCGGCACCTCCAGCACCGGTAGGCCACGCTCCTCGGCGGCCTGGATCAGCGGCCCAGGGACCTGGTCGTACCCGAGTCCGACACCGAAGCCGAGTCCTGCCAGGCCGGCATCGGCGAGCCGGTGGACGTACGGGCCGAACTGCTCCGGATCATCGATCTTGAGGCCGGTGGTGAGTAGCAACTCCCCGCCGCGAAGCCACGGGGTCGGGTCGATGGTCTCGCTGACGTGCACCCACCGGACCTCGTTGTCGAGACCGCGGTCGCCCGCGCATACCCGCAGGTTCAACTCCGGCAGCGCCAGAACCTGCGCAATCGTCACAGTCACGGGAACATCCCATCTCCTCGGCCGTGGACCAGTGTTGCCAGATGGTGACATGGCCGTGAAGTACAGTCCGACCTGCGGCGACTGGACAAGCGGTCCCCTTCCGATGCTTTCGCCGCTACTTGAACACTGGGGCCACGTTGCCGAGGGGAACCGGTGGCGAACGTGCGGGGCGGGTGTGATGACACCCCGCCGACCCGGAGGAGACACACGTGAAGAAGCGAGCCATCTGCGCGGTCTTTGCCGCAGCCCTGCTCGCCGGATGCGGCGGCACCGATGCCGACGCGCCGGCCCCGGACCAGTCGGACAACGGGTTGCACGCGATGCTGCCGGAGTCCATCCGGAAGGCGGGAGAACTCCGGGTAGGAAACAGCCCGGTATATCCCCCGATGTCGTACTTGCCGGAGGGGACGGAGGACAGGAACAAGAGGCAGGGTTTCGACGTCGACCTGGCGCGGGCCATCGGCGAGAAGCTCGGCGTCCGGGTGACCTTCGTGACGCAGGAGTACGAACAGTACATCCCGTCACTGGCCACCGGCCGGATCGACCTGGTCGAGTCGGCGATGCAGGATCTCGAATCGCGTCGAGAGACGGTCGACTTCGTCGACTACTACACGACCGGCCCGCAGCTGTTCACCCTGGCGGACAAGGCCGCCCGGTTCCCCGCCGAGATTGACGTCTGCGGCGCCAAGGTCGCCGTCGACAGCGGCGACACCGGCTACCGGAACGCCCTGGCCAGCTTCAGCCAAAAGGTCTGCGCTCCGGCCGGCAAACCGCCGGTGGAGGAGCTGACCACCAACGGCACCGCCGACGCCCTGTTGCAGATGGGGCAGGGGCGGGCCGATGTCGGCATCCGGGGTGCCGAGTCAATCCGGTACGTCACCACCGAGCAGGAACCGGGCAAGTACGTCCTGATCGGCAAGCCGATCACGGAGATTCCCGTCGGTATCGCGGTGAGCAAGCAGCAGCCCGAGTTGCGGGACGCGGTAGCGGCTGCGCTGACCGCGGTGATGGACGACGGCACCTACGCCCAGATCGGCGACAAGTGGGGCCTGTCGGACATCCTCCGTCCGGCGGTGACGATCAACGGCCAGCCGGCGAGCTGATCGTGACCCTTACCGTCCTGCGCGGGGGCGTCCTGCTGGCGCCGCAGCCCGCCGGAACCGGCGACGTGGTCGTCGCCGGCCGGGACATCCTGGAGGTCGGTCCGCCCGGCCCCACCTCCGGCATGGCCGCCCAGGCGACCGTCGTCGACTGCGCCGGGTTGCTCGTCGCACCCGGCGTCGTCGACGGCCACCTGCACATCCTCGGCGGGGGCGGCGGCAGCGGGTACCACACGCGCATCCCCGAACTGCCCGCTGACGTGATCGTCGAAGCCGGCACCACGAGCTGCGTCGGGATGCCCGGCGTGGATCCGATCACCAAGAACCCCGAGGCGTTGCTCGCCCGGGCGTACGCGCTACCGGCCACCGGGCCACGCGCCTGGGCGATGGCCGGCGGCTTCCACTGGCCGCCACCGACCGTCACCGGCTCGATCCTGCGCGACCTGCACCTGCTGCCCCACCTCGTAGGCGTCAAGATCGCCCTGTACGAACACAAGGCCACCGCCCCCGGGCCGGCCGAACTGGCTCGACTGCTCCGCGAACTCGAATGGGTCGCCGGCGCCACCGGCAAGGCCGGCCTGCTGCACGTGCACCTCGGCACCGCCGTCGGCGACCCCGACCTGCTGGCGCGGGCACTCGACGAATCCGGTGCCGACCCCGGCCGGGTACAGGTCACTCACGCCAACTACACCCCTGACACCCTCGGCCTGGCCACCCGCCTCGGCGGGCTCGGTTGCCGGGTGGACGTCAACCCACTGATCAATCCGGACCGGATCACCGGCGCCATCGCCCCGGTGGACGCGATCGCGGCCCTGCTGGCCGGGGGCGTGCCCGCCGGTCGGCTCACCCTCAGCAGCGACGGCAATGCATCGGTGCCACGTACCCTGCCCGGCGGCGACGTCGAACCGTTCGCCTACCGGGTGGAGTTGCTGCCCACCGTACGGGCGCTGGTCGCCGCTGGCGTCCTCGACCTGCCGGACGCGCTGGCCCTGGTCACCGCGAATCCGGCCGCCGCGCTGCGGCTGGACGGCGCCGGCCCCCATGGCATCGGCACCCTGCGCACCGGCGGCCCCGCCGACATCGTCGTTCTCGAGCCCGACCTGCGGGTCCGGCACGTCTACCGTGACGGCGAGCAGCTGGTCCGCGACGGCCGCGCCGTCGCCCCGGACCCGTTCCGCCCGCCGCAGCGACCGGACACCACCCCGTGACCGCCGCCGACCCGGTGACCCGGCAGGTGTTGTTCACCCCCGCCGAGGCCGCAGCCGGCGGCCGGCCGGCCCCGCCGCACCCCGTGTGGCGGTCGGCATCACGGGCGGCGCCGGCTGCCGATCAGGTACTCATCCAGGTGCATGCAGCCGGCCTCAACCGCGCCGACCTGCTGCAACGCGACCTCGACTACACGCCGCCGGCAGGCGAGTCCGCCGTACCCGGCCTGGAGTGTGCCGGCACCATCGCCGCGATCGGTCCAGATGTCGCCGGCTGGCAGGTCGGCGATCAGGTATGCGCACTGCTCGGCAGCGGTGGTTACGCCAGCCACGCTCTGGTGTCACACCACCAACTGCTGCCCGTCCCGACCGGCTGGACGATGGCCGAGGCGGCGGCGCTGCCGGAGGCGCTGGCGACCGCCTGGTGGAACCTGCGGATGATCGCCGGCGTACGCCCCAGCGACCGCGTGCTGGTCCACGCCGCGAACTCCGGCGTCGGCACCACCGCCGTCAAGGTCGCCCAGTCGCTGGGCGCCACCGTCGCCGGCACCGTCCGTGGCCCAGCCCTCGCCGACGCCGTGCACCGGCTCGGCGCCGACCCGGTGGTGGTCTCCACCGCCCTGAACGCCGCCGACGAACTGCGCCGGCTGGCACCCGACGGCTTCGACGTCGTACTCGACCTCGTCGGTGCCGCCGTCGCCGACATGACCATGGCCGGGCTGCGCACCGGCGGTCGGTGGCTCAGCGTCGGCGTACTCGGCGGTGACCAGGTGCGGCTGAGCCTACGCACGGTGATCCGGCGTCGCCTGGTACTCACCGGCGGCTCCCTGCGCAGCCTGCCACCGGCCGAGAAGGCCGCCATCATCGCCGACCTACGCCGAGCCGCACCGTGGGCCGGACCGGTCGACCTGCGACCGGTCATCGCCGCCCGCTACCCCGCCGCCCACGTCGCCGCCGCTCTGGACCACCTTGAGCGCGGCGGCCTGATCGGCAAGATCGTGCTGACCGACCTCGAGGAGATCACATGACGCCGTCCAGTTCCGCCAACCCCATCGGCCTGGCACTCGGCTACGACCCGACGGTCACGGTCCGCCGCATGGCCGAATCGGCCGCCGCCGCAGAACGAGCCGGCTTCGGCACCGCGTTCTTTTCCGAGACGCTGTTCACCAACCGCGATTCGGTCTCTGCACTGGCCGCGTTCGGCCTTGCCACCAGACGAGTCACACTCGGCGCCACCCAGGTCGTGCGGCTGCGCAGCCCACTGGTGATGGCCCAGTCCGCAGCCACCCTTGACGAACTCAGCGGCGGCCGGCTCGTGCTGGTGCTCGGCGCCTACACCGCCAAACACGCCGCCCGCAACGGCCGGCCGCTGACCGACCCCGTCACCACCCTGCGCGAGTATGTCGAATCGATCCGCGCCCTACTCACCGGCGAACCCGTCACCTACCACGGCGAGGTCGTACGGCTCGACGACGTCGCACTCAACTTCCAGCCCCTCCGGCCGGACATTCCGATCTGGATCGCCGCCGCCAGCCGCAAGGGTCTGGTCAATGCCGCCTCGATCGGCGACGGCGTGCTACTCGACGCCGGCACCTCCCCGGAGTACTCGGCGAACGCCGTCGCGCTGCTACGCGCCAGCGCCGAACAGGCCGGCCGCGACCCGGACGGACTCGCCGTCGCCCAACTCATCAACACCTCGATCGAGGACGATCGCGCCGCTGCCATCGAGGCGATCCGCTGGGAGGTGGCGACCAAGTTCAAGTACGCCTCCACCCCGAAGGCGAAGATGTCGGTCGGTGAGCCGACCATCGACCCGACGGACCTGCCCCGGTTCGCCGCCACCTACGAGGCCGGCGGAGAGGCCGCCCTGCAAAAGGTGTTGCCGGAGCGGTACGTCACCTCGCTGACGGCGACCGGCACCGTCGATGACGTACGGGCCCGCGTCGATGCTTACCGGGCGGCAGGCGTCACGATGCCCCTGGTTCGCCCCGCCGCCCCGCACCAGCTCGACCGCTTGCTCACCACGTTTGGTCAGGCCCACACCGCCGACTGAGAGGGCGTTCGATTTGTTTTGATCTACTAGTCTTGATTTTTAACCTTTGCGTTTTTGCTGGTCGGCTTGGGTGCGGGCGCGGTGGATGGTTTTACCGACGTCGTGGCGGGGTGCGCGGTGTCGGTTGGGGCTGCCGGGTGGGCGTCCGGGGC
>NZ_JBDPMC010000128.1:0-12753 GCF_039871625.1 Micromonospora sp. B11E3
CGGAGTTCCTGGTCTCGAGGGTTTCTTGGAGTGACTCACCTCAATACCGGAACTCCGCTTCTGTTTGCCTGAGCGACACACCCCTCGACAGCCGCCACAACGCCTTAACCGAGCGGCGTTGGGACTAGGCGGCCGCCAGGGCGATCTCGCGGGCGTACCGGATGGCCGCCGGCGTGTCCGGGAAGACCAGGCCCTCGCCGCGCAGCTCCTCGGCCACCCCCAGCGCGCTGAGCACCTGGTCGTGGCCCGGGGTGACGCCGGAGAGCAGCACCGCGATCCCGCGTCCCCGCAGCCGCCGGATGGCGTCGCCGAGGACGTGCGCGCCGGTGGCGTCGATCGTGGACACCCGGGACATCCGCAGGATGACCACCCGCACGTCGGCGACCTCGGAGAGTTCGAGCAGGAAGTTGTGCGCGGCGGCGAAGAACAGCGGCCCGTCCAGCCGGTACGCGACGATGTGCTCGTCGAGCAGGGCCCGCTCCTCCGCGCTGTGGTCGCCCGCGTCGAGCGGCACCTGCTCCAGCCTGGCGCTGCGGGCCACCGCGCGCAGCGCGACGACGACCGCGACAGCGATGCCGACGGCGACGGCGGTGACCAGGTCCCAGATCACGGTCACCGCGAACGTGAGGACGAGCACCAGGGCGTCGCCCCGGGTCGCCCGGGCCAGTGCCCACAGCGAGCCCACCTCGACCATCCGTACCGTCGTGGCGAGCAGCACCCCGGCCAGCGCGGCGAGCGGGATGCGGCCGACCAGCGGCGCGGCGGCGAGCACGATCCCGGCGAGCGCCACGGCGTGGGTGAGCGCGGCCAACTTCGACGAGGCCCCGGCGCGTACGTTCACGGCGGTGCGGGCGATGGCGGCGGTTGCCGGGATGCCGCCGAACAGCGGGGAGGCGAGGTTGGCCAGCCCCTGGCCGAACAACTCCCGGTCGGGGTCGTGCCGCTCGCCCACGGTCATGCCGTCGGCGACGGTGGCCGACAGCAGGCTCTCCAGCGCGGCGAGGGCGGCCACCGCGAGCGCGGAGGGCAGCAGCACCCCGATCGCGCCGGGGTCGAGGAACGCCAGCGACGGCGCGGGCAGTCCCTGCGGCAGGGCGCCGATGCGGACGAGGTCGACCGGGGCGGTATCGGCCAGGACCGTCGCGGCGGCCACTCCGAGCAGGGAGAACGGCACGCCGGGCCGCCAGCGGGCGCCGAGCAGCATCAGCGCCGCGACGCCGAGGGCCACCGCGACGGCCGCCGGCCGGGGGTGTGCGACGAACCGGCCGACGGCGTCGCCGGCCACCGCCCAGACCCGCTCGCCGTGGGCGTCGGTCACGCCGAGCGCGGCGGGCACCTGTTGCAGGGCGATGACCACGGCGATGCCGGCGGTGAAGCCCTCGATCACGGGGGTCGGCAGGTAGCGGACGTACCGGCCGAGGCGGGCGAGCGCCAGGGCGATCAGCAGCAGCCCGGCCATCGCGCCGACCATGAGCACGCCGGTCGGGCCGAACTGCTGCACCACCGGCACCAGCACCACCGTCATCGCGCCGGTCGGGCCGGACACCTGGAGGTTGGAGCCGCCGAAGACGGCCGCCACCGCGCCGGCGACCACGGCCGTGACCAGCCCGGCCTGGGCGCCCAGCCCCGAGGTGACGCCGAAGGCGAGGGCCAGCGGCAGGGCGACGACCGCGACGGTGAGCCCGGCGAGCAGGTCGCGGCGGGGCGAGCGGCGTACCGCAATCCAGTCGGCGCGGCCGGGCAGCAGGCGCAGGGCGCGGTCGCGGAGGACGGCGGCGCCGCTCACCGGCCCTGCCCCTGCCGGGTGCGGTGGGCATCCCCGGCGGCGGCACCGTCCGCCGGGGCGGTCGCGGCGGTGTCCGCGTCGTTCGAGCTTGCGGTCGGCGTCCCGACGCTCCCCCGCAGCTCGTCGAGCAGGGCGTCCCGGTCGGTGAGGACGGCGCCGAGGATGCGCCGCCCGGCGGCGAGCAGGTCGGCCACGTCGGGGGTGCTGAGCGCGTACATCACGAGGGGGCCGTCGCGGTGCGAGGTGACCATGCCGGCGCGGCGCAGCACGGCGAGCTGCTGCGACAGGTTGGATGCCTCGACCTCGATGGCCGCGAGCAGGTCGCGGACGGGCTTCGGCCCGTCCTGGAGCAGTTCGAGCACCCGGATGCGCACCGGATGGCCGAGGGTGCGGAACAGCTCCGCCTTGGCCTGGTACAGCGGCACGGACACGATGGAGCCTCCCGGGGTCGACCATGAAAACTTTAGCACTTGCGAAAGTTTTCAAGTCGCCCTCCTGCGATCTCGACGCGACCGCGCCGCCGCGTCCCGGGCACGTGTCAAGAAGGGGCCCTTCCCATACCGGAAGCGTTAAGAAGGGGCCCCTCCCTGCGGGCGGTCACCGCGACGCGGACGGAAACTCCTCCAGGTACGCCTCGACCCGCTCTGCCGTCGCCGGCCGGGCCAGCGCGAACCCCTGGCCGTAGCGGCAGCCGGCCCGGGCGGCGGCGTCCGCCTGGGCCGTCGTCTCCAGCTCCTCGGCGACGATCTGCAGGCCGAGCCGGTCACCGAGGCCGACCACCACGTCGGTCAGCGGCGGCTGACCCGGATCGTCCGCCGCCCGCCGCGGGGCCAGCTTGAGCAGGTCGATCGGGAGCCGGCGCAGCCGGGCCAGCGAGGCATGCGCGGCCTGGAAGTCGTCCAGCGCGGTCCGCACGCCGAGGGAGCGCAGCCCGGCGAGCCGGGCGACCACGGTGGACAGCTCCGCGTCGATGCGCGGCTCGGCCACCTCGACCACCAGCCGGTCCGGCGGTACGCCGTGGGTGGCGAGCACCGCCGCCGCGCGCTGGAGGAAGTCCGGCGCGACCAGCTCCCGGGGCGTGACGTTGACCGCCATCCACAGCTGCCGGCCGTCGGTCGACCAGTCGGCGAGCTGGCGGCACGCGCGGTCCAGCACCCAGCGGCCCACCTCGCCCATCAGGTCGAGATCCTCGGCGACCGGCAGCAGCTCCGCCGGGAGCACCGTGCCGAGCACCGGGCTACGCCAGCGCAGCAACGCCTCGGCGCCCACCGGCAGCCGGTCGGCCAGCCCGAGCACCGGCTGGTAGACCAGGTCCAGCTCGCCCCGGGCCACCGCGCCGGGCAGCTCCCGCTCCAGGTCGAGCCGGCGGACCAACTGCTCCTCCAGGTACGCGTCGTACCAGTCGACCCGGTCCCCGCCAAGCTGGGCGGCCCGGCGGCGGGCGAGGTCGGCCTGGCGCAGCACGTCGTCCGGGCCCGCGCCGGTGAGCTCGGCGAGGCCGACGCTGACCCGCAGCCGCACCTCCTCGCCGGCCACCCGGTACGGCTCGCCGAGCGCGGCCACGAGCCGGGCACCCAGGGCGTACGCCAGCACCGGGCCGGCGTCGGTGAGCACCCCGAACTCGTCCCCGACGAGCCGGGCCACCAGGTCGTCCGCGCCGGTCGCCAGGCGCAGCCGGTGCGCCACCTCGACCAGCACCGCGTCGCCGACGGCGCGCCCGCGCCCGTCGTTGACCGCGCCGAGGCCGTGCAGGTCGACCACCAGCAGCGCCCCCGGCCCGGCCCGCCGGGCGGCCAGCTCCCGCAGGAGCTCGCGCCGGTTGGCCAGCCCGGTGAGCTGGTCGGTCGCGGCGAGCCGGTGCACCACCCGCTCCAGCCGACGGCGCTCGCCGACGTCGCGGACGTGCAGCACCAGCGCGCCGACCTCGGGCACGCCGCGCTGGTCGCTGACCGTGGACTCGGTCTCCCGCCAGTCGCCGCGCCCGTCGCGCAGCCGGGCCGCCAGCAGCGTCGGCCGGGCCCCGCCGCGTACCCGGTCGAGCAGCAGCGCGGCGCGCGGGGCGTCCTCGGGGTGCAGCAGGTCGACGAACGGACGGGCGAGCACGTCGGCGTCGGTGAGCCCGAACAGCCGGGTCGCGGCCGGGGACTGCCAGCGCACCCGCAGCGCGGCGTCCAGCAGCAGGATCAGGTCGTGCCCGCCGGAGACGAGCTGACGGAAGTGCGCCTCCTGGGCGGCGAGCCGGTCGGCGTACCGGCGGTTGTCCGCCGCGGACATCAACTCCCGTACCAGCAGCGGTGGGATCATCGCCAGCCCGAGCAGGATCGCGCCCGGCCCGAAGTCGCCGTGCGCGGCGAGGTGCCCGCCGGCGGCCAGGATCGCGATCCCCGCAGGCGCGCTGACCCCGGGCCAGACCGGCGGCGGCCCGCCGGGACGCGGCTCGTCGCCGCGGGCCACCCGGCGGACGGCGGCGGCGGTCAGCAGCGCCCCGGCCACCAGCGCCGGGACGGCGGCCAGGGCGGTCCAGGCCGGAGCCCGGTAGGCCAGCAGCACGATCAGCGCGAGTAGTCCGAACTGGGTGGACCCGGCGCCGAGGAGGCACAGGGCCGCCCCCGGCCGGCGCCGCCAGTCGGCCACCGCCGCGACGCCGACCGTCGCCAGGCCGAACCCACCGGCCACCGCCGCGAGCCGGGCGACGACCAGAGGCTGCCCCGGCGGCAGCAGCACCCAGGCGGCGAAGAGCAGGCTCAGTCCGAGGCTGACGACGTCCACGACCCGCCGGACCCGGGCCGGGAGGGACAGCCGGGACCGGCCGGGCAGCAGGAGCAGCCCGGCGGTGTGCAACAGGGCGGTCAGCCCGAGGCCGGCCGCGCCGACGACGACCTGTTGCCCGCCGTCGGCCAGGGGCAGCACTCCGACGGTCAGCCCGGCCGCGACGACCGCCGCGTCGAGCAGGCCGGCAACCCGCCGACAGCGGCCGGCGCGCCGGCCGGCGCCGCGCGCGGGTTCGGGGGTCCGGGGGACCGCCGGCACGGCGGGATGATCCGGCGGCGCGGGTTCGGGGGGTCGTGGCACCGCCAGCGCGGCGGAATGATCCGGCGGCGCGGGTTCGGAGGGTCGTGGCACCGCCGGCACGGCGGAATGATCCGGCGGCGCGGGTTCGGAGGGTCGTGGCACCGCCAGCACGGCGGAATGATCCGGCGGCGCGGGTTCGGAGGGTCGTGGCACCGCCAGCACGGCGGAATGATCCGGCGGCGCGGGTTCGGGAGCGCCGGGTGCGGCCAGCCGGGAGAGCCGGACAGCGGCCAGGACGCTGCCGGCGGCGCCGGCGAGCGCCACCACGGCCAGCGGCGGGACGAGGCCGGCGAGCGCGGCGAGGACGAGCAGCGTCGCCGCCGCCAGCACCAGCAGGTCGGCGGGACGCAGGAGGCGGCGGAGGACGCCGGCGGGGTGAGCGACGGACACGGCGGTCGCCTTCGTGAGGGGGCACGGGCGGTTGTGGTACGGCGGTGCGGGTCGAGCCCACCGCCCCGGGTTGCGGGCCGGGGCGGCGCGGGAGCGGCGGGAGCCTTCCCGCCCAACATGGGCGAACGATTCACCCTGACGACGGATACGGCCCACGACCCGGAAATATGCGTGATCCAGGTCACCATGGCGACAGTCACCTCCGCCACGGCCCGCCCCGGGCCCGCCGGGCCGGCAGTGGGATCATCGGGGAGTGAGTCGCGCCGAGACCGTCCGCTTCCGCCACAGCCAGGCGCTCCTGGTCGCGGCGGTGATCGCCTTCATCGGGGCGCTGCCGCTGGCCACCGCCCGGTGGTACCTCCTGCCCGTGCTGCTCGTCCCGGTGGCGCTCGGCGTCTGGGCGTGGCGTGCCGGCACGGACGCCGACGCCCGCGAGCTGCGCCTGCGGGCGCTGTTCGGGCAGCGCCGCGTCCCGTGGGCCCGGGTCGTCGAACTGGCCGCCGACAACCGGGGCCGCGCGGTCGCCCGACTCGACGACGGCGAGCGGCTGGTCCTGCCCGGAGTGCGCGGCGTCGAGCTGCCCCGGCTCGTCGCGGTCACCGGCCACGCCCCGTCCGAGCCGGCCGCCTGACCCGACCGACTCCTTCGTCGACCTGATGTCGGCGACATGGGTGGGTCGAGCCCGGCCGATACCGCCATGTCGGCGACATGGGCGGGTCGAGGGGCGCCGGATGCCGCCATGTCGGCGATGTGGGGGCCGCGCCCCCTCAGTAGCCGCCCACGACCGTGTTGATCAGCGGCTCGCCGGCCGCGAACCGCCGGAGCTGCTCGCCCACCAGCCGGTACGCCCGGGGCAGCAGCCCGCGTACCGAGCCGGCCACGTGCGGGGTGAGCAGCACGTTGGGCAGCTCCCACAGCGGATGATCCGTGGGCAGCGGCTCGGGATCGGTCACGTCCAGCGCGGCCCGCAGCCGGCCGGTGGCCAGCTCCGCCACCAGGTCGTCCGTCCTGGCCACCGGGCCGCGCGCGGCGTTGACCAGCAGCGCGCCGTCCGGCATCGCCGCGAGGAAGTCCTTGTCGACCAGTCCGCGGGTCGCCTCGGTCAGCGGCACCAGCAGCACCACGACGTCGGCCTCGGGCAGCAGCGCCGGCAGCTCGTCGACCCCGTGCACCCCCTCCGCGGGGCGGGCGGTCCGGGCGACCATCGTGAAGGTCACCTCGAACGGGGCCAGCCGGGCGCGCACCGCCGCGCCGATCGAGCCGGCGCCGACGATCAGCACCCGCTTGCCGGCGAGCTCGTCGGTCGGGCAGACCTGGTCGTACGCCCACTCGCGGCGGGACTGGGCGAGGGCGAAGGCGGGGAAGCCACGCAGAAAGGACAGGATCGCGGTCACCACCCACTCGGCGGTGCCCGAGTCGTGCACCCCGCGCGCGTCGCAGAGGGTCACGCCGTCCGGCATCCGGCCCACCCAGGCGTCCGCGCCGGCCGAGAGCAGCTGCACGACCCGCAGGTCGGGCAGCTCGGCCAGCAGGGCGGTGGCGTTTCCCGAGGAGAGGAACGGCGGCACCCAGAAGCGCACGTCGGCCACGTCGGCGGGGAGCCTGGACGGTGACTCGGCCACCTCGACGGTGACCCCCGCCGGCACCTCGCCGAGCAGGGCACGGCCGGCCTCGTGCGGAATCCATACCTTCACGCCCGCCGACGATAGCGGGCCGGACGTCGAGGTCGGTCCGCAGGTCGGCGGGGATCGACGGCGGGACGTGTCCGCGAGCACTCAGCCGCCGGGGCGCTTCCGGCTACTCTGGCCGGGTGAGCGCGCGTCCCCCGTACCCCCGGAACAGGCCGCCGCGCGCGGTCGTCGCGGCGTCGTGCGCCGCGCTGCTGCTGGCCGCCGGCGGCTGCACCTTCGGCGAGCCGGCGCCGGACCCGGCCGGCGAGCCACCGAACCTGCCTACCCCGTCGGCGTCGGCCACCGGCGGCGGCGCCGGCCAGCAGGTGGTGGCCACCGTGCTGGCGAAGGGCCTGCGGGTGCCGTGGGGGGTGGCGTTCCTGCCCGACGGCGGGGCGCTGGTCACCGAGCGGGACAGCGGCCGGCTCCTCCAGGTCGGCCCCGAGTCCGGGCGGGACGGGCTGAACGTCACCGTGGTGCAGACCGTGCCGGGGGTGGCGGCCGACGGCGAGGGCGGCCTGATGGGCATCGCCGTCTCGCCCCGCTACGCCACCGACAAGACAGTCTTCGTCTACCACACGGCGGAGCGGGACAACCGCATCCTCCGGCTGCAACTGGGCGGCCAGCCCACCCCGATCCTGACCGGCATCCCCAAGGCCGGCATCCACGACGGCGGCGCGCTGGCCTTCGGCCCCGACGGCTTCCTGTACGCCAGCACCGGCGACGCCAGCAACCGGGACACCGCCCAGGACCCGAAGAACCTGGGCGGCAAGATCCTGCGGATCACCCCCGACGGCAAGCCGGCGCCGGGCAACCCGTACCCCGGCTCGCCCGTCTGGTCGCTGGGGCACCGCAACGTCCAGGGCCTGGCGTGGGACGGGGCGAAGCGGATGTACGCCGTCGAGTTCGGCCAGAACGCCTGGGACGAGCTCAACCGGATCACCAAGGGCGGCAACTACGGTTGGCCGCACGTCGAGGGGCGGGCCGGGGACAAGCGGTACGCCGACCCGATCGTCCAGTGGCGCACCTCCGACGCGTCCTGCTCGGGCCTGGCCGCCGCGGACCGGCTGCTGGTCACCTCCTGCCTGCGCGGGCAGCGGCTCTGGCTGGTGGAGCTGACCGACACCGGGACCGTGCTCGGTCAGCCCCGGGAGCTGCTCAACCGCCGGTACGGCCGGCTGCGCGCCGCCGTCGCCGCCCCGGACGGGTCGATCTGGGTGACCACCTCCAACCACGACGGGCGGGGCGACCCGTCCCCCGAGGACGATCGGATCCTGCGGTTGGTCTTCAGCGACGGCGGCGCCGGGCGCAGCTAGGAATTGTCGGTTTGCCAAGATCCCACATTGGGCAGGTCAGAATCTCAGCATGGACGGGCAGGAGAACGAGCAGCCGATGAGCGGGGACGCGGACACCCCGGCGAGCGGTCGTGGCCGGCGCTGGGCGCTCCGGCCCCGGCGGGACCGTCGGGCCGGCGATCCCGCACCGGCTCCGTGGGTCCGGGTGGCCCGCCGAATCGGTGTGGCCGCGGCCGTCCTGGCGATCGCCCTGGCCGGGGTGGTGCTCGGCACCTTCGCCGGCGGTCGGATGCACACCGACATCGGCCCCTTCCGGGCCGAGCTGACCCTCGCGCCCGCGCTGCGGGGCGGCACCACGGTCGACATCCCGCCGCTCGGCGCGCTGCAGCTGCACAGCCACGACGGTCCGACCCACCTGACGGTCGCGCTGGGCGCGCTCGACCAGCGGCGCACCGAGGCGCTGATCGACGACCCGGCGAGCATCAGCCGGGCCAGCCAGTCCGCCGTCACCGACGTCCGCAACGGGGTCATGCGCCTCGGCCTGCGTACGGTCGGCATGACGCTGCTGGTCACCCTGCTGCTGGCGGCGCTGGTCTTCCGGGACACCCGACGTACGGCGTGGGCGGGCGGGCTGGCCCTGCTCGTCACGGTCGGCAGCCTCGGGGCGGCGGCGTCCACCCTCCGTCCGCAGGCGATCGAGGAGCCCCGGTACGAGGGCCTGCTCGTCAACGCCCCCGCGATCGTCGGCGACGCCCGGCGGATCGCCAACGACTACACCAAGTACGCCGAGCAGCTCCAGCGCCTCGTCGGCAACGTCAGCCAGCTCTACACCACGGTCTCCGCGTTGCCGGTGTACGAGCCCGCGCCGGGCACCACCCGGGTGCTGCACGTCTCCGACATGCACCTGAACCCGACCGGCTGGCAGCTCATCCGCACCGTGGTGGAGCAGTTCGGCATCGACGTGGTGATCGACACCGGGGACATCACCGACTGGGGCAGCGAGCCGGAGGCCTCGTTCGTGGGCTCGATCGGCCTGCTCAAGAAGCCGTACGTCTACATCCGGGGCAACCACGACTCGGCCCGGACGGCGGCGGCGGTCGCCCAGCAGCCCAACGCGATCGTGCTGGACAACTCGACCACCACCGTCGCCGGCCTGACCATCGCCGGCATCGGTGATCCCCGCTTCACGCCGGACAAGAACACCTCGCCCGCCGGCAGCGGCCTGACCCCGCAGGTGGCCGACCAGGTGATCACCACCGGGACGAAGCTGGCCACGACGATCCGCGAGTCGCCGAAGCCGGTGAACATCGCGCTGGTGCACGACCCGGCGTCGGCCGGGCCGTTGTCCGGGGTCTGCCCGCTGGTCCTCGCCGGCCACACCCACGCCCGGCAGGTCTCCAAGCTGCCCGAGGTACCCGGCCAGCCGCCGACCCAGCTGATGGTGGAGGGCTCCACCGGCGGCGCGGGGCTGCGCGGCCTGGAGGGCGAGAAGCCCACCCCGCTGACGATGACGGTGCTCTACCTCGACCAGAACAAACTGCTCCAGGCGTACGACGACATCACCGTCGGCGGGACCGGCCAGGCGCAGGTCAACCTGGAGCGGCACATCGTGCAGGACCCGAAGGCGGGCGCCGAGGTGCCGGTCACCCCGACCCCGACGCGCTGACCGGCCCACGCCGCGTCCCGCGGCCCGCCGTGCCGGCCGGCCCATGTCCGCCCGCCGCGACACGCGCCCGTCACCCATGGTGAGCAACCTGCTGGTGGCACACCATCCTCGCCGGCGCTTTGCTCTGCACCCACGGACGCAACGGTCACCAACGGCTACCGCCTTTCGCCGCCGCGCGGGGCCGCGCGTCCGCGCCGCTCCTGGTCATGTGGGGTGTCGCATCCCTGGGTGCAGAGCAAAGGGAGCGAAAGACGACCCCTCGACCAGCCGAGGGGTCACGTTGTGTCACATCCCCCGCAGCGATTACACACCGTGAAATTTTGCCGAGACCGCGCCGTCGACAGATCACCGGGTGGGCGGAACACGGCTCGGTCAGCGCAGGGACAGCGCCGCCAGGGCGGCGTTGACGATGCTGCCGGGCAGCAGGTCGTGCAGCTCGTACAGCTCCTGGACGCTGCCGGACTGGCCGAACTCGTCCACCCCCAGCGGCACCGCCGGCGCACCGAGGGCCGAGCCGAGCCAGGCCATCGCGTGCGACGCGGCATCGTGCACCGTCACCACCGGCACCCGGTCGGCGAAGGCCGACCGCAGCGCCCCGGGGACGCTCGGCACGGTGGCCGTCCGCACGCCCTGGCGCAGGGTCCGCTGCCAGGCCCGGTAGAGCCGGTCCAGCGAGGTCACGTCGACGACGTGCGCCGCGATGCCCTCGTCGGCCAGTTCGGCCGCGGCGGCGAGCACCTCCGGCAGCACCGCGCCGGACGCGGCGAGCTGCACCACCGGGGCGTCGGCCAGCTGCGGGTACGCCTCGTGCGCGTCCACCAGCCGGTACGCCCCGGCGACCGCCTGCCGGCGCAGCACGGCGTCGCCGAGCCGGGCGCGGGCGGCCTCGAACGGCGCCTGGTCGATCGGCCGGGTGCTGAGGCGGAAGTAGTACGCCCCGTCCTCGGCCGGCGCGGCGGTCGTGTTCCGCGCGCCGCCGGCGGCGATCTGCCCGAGGGCGTCGCAGAGCAGCCAGTCCAGGGTGGCCGCGTACGCCGGCTCGACGAACGTCACGCCGGGCAGTTCCAGGCCGACCGAGGCGGTGATCGTCGACTGGTGGGCGCCGCCCTCGGGGGCGAGGGTCACGCCCGACGGGGTGCCGGCGACCACGAACCGGGAGCCGGAGTAGGTGCCGTACAGGAACGCGTCGAGCCCGCGCAGCACGAACGGGTCGTAGACGGTGCCGACCGGCAGCAGCGGCTGCCCCGACAGGTCCCAGGACAGGCCGAGCTGGCCGAGCAGCAGGAACAGGTTCATCTCCGAGATGCCCAGCTCGATGTGCTGGCCCCGCGGGCTCTCCGTCCAGCGCAGCATCCGGTCCTCGGTCCAGGAGCGCTGCTCGGTCGGGGCGAACACGCCGGTCTTGTTGATGAACCCGGCCAGGTTCGTGGAGGTGGCCACGTCCGGGGCGGTGGTGACCAGGTACGGCCCGACGTCGGGGTCGCGGGCCAGGTCGACCAGCACCCGGCCGAAGACCTCCTGGGTGGAGACGGGCTTGTTGGCGCGTACCCGGGTGGTTTCCGGGACGGTGACCGGCAGCGCCCGCCCGCGGGGCGCGCGGGACAGCGCCTCCCGGCGCTCGCCGGCCCTGATGCCGGCCGGGGACGCGGGGTCGAGCCGGTCCCACTCGGTCTGCCGGGTGAGGCCGTGGGCGGCGCGCAGGGCGTCGACCTGCTCGGTGGTGAGCAGGGCGGCGTGGTTGCGCGGGTTGCCGGCGATCGGCAACCCCCACCCCTTGACCGTGTACGCGAACACGACGCTGGGCCGGTCGGTGACCGCGTCGCACTGGGCGTACGCGTCGAGCATGGCCCCGAGGTCGTGCCCGCCCAGGTCGGTGACCAGCGGGCCCAGCTCGTCGTCTCCGATGTCGGCGATGAACTCGGCGATCCCGGCCGGCGCGCCGTCGAGGAACCGCTTGCGCAGGTCCGGGCCGGCCAGGCCGAACAGCGACTGGTACTGCTCGTTGGGCATCCGGTCGATCCAGTCGCGCAGCGCCTCGCCGGCGGGGCGGGCGTACGCCTGCGCGAGCCGGCGCCCGTACTTGACCTCGACGACGTGCCAGCCGGCGGCCTCGAACTGCCCCCGCCACTGGTTGATGCGCACCCCGGGGACGACCCGGTCCAGCGACTGGCGGTTGAAGTCGACCAGCCACATCACGTTGCCCAGCCCGGTGGTGGCCGGGTCGGCGACCGCCTCCCAGATGTTGCCCTCGTCCAGCTCGGCGTCGCCGATCAGGGCGATGAACCGGGAGCGCGGGCGCTCGCCGAAGTGCGCGTCGACGTACCGGCGGGTGGCCGCGGCGAACAGCGGCGCGGCGGCGCCGAGGCCCACCGAGCCGGTGGAGAAGTCGACGCCGTCCGGGTCCTTGGTGCGCGACGGGTACGACTGGAGCCCGCCGCGGGCGCGCAGCCGGGGCAGGTACGACCGGTCCAGGTTGCCGAGCAGGTACTGGATGGCGTGGAACACCGGCGAGGCGTGCGGTTTGACGGCCACCCGGTCCTCGCCGTCGAGGTGGGCGAACCAGAGCGCGGTCATCGCGGTGACCAGGGAGGCGCTGGACGCCTGGTGGCCGCCGACCTTCACCCCGTCGCCGGTGTTCCGGTCGTGGTTGGCGGCGTCGACGATCCGGGTGGCGAGCCAGAGCACCCGCCGCTGGATCTCGTCGAGGACATCGAGGTCGGCGCGGGACAGCTCACTCACGGTCGACTCCATCCGGGCGTCGCCATTGACGCCCACGAGGGGGTGGGGAGTTCCGGTGATCATGAGGTTGACGGCAGTTCAGGGATCGGAAACTGCCGCCAACCCCATGATCGACGCGGGTCCGGCCGGCAGCCG
>NZ_JBDPMC010000129.1:0-12712 GCF_039871625.1 Micromonospora sp. B11E3
ACGCTGATCGTCGCCGGCGACCTGGAGCGGATCGACCTGGACGCGCTCGGCGCGGCGGCCTTCGCGGGCGTCGGCGGCGGCCCGGTCGAGCGGGGCGGCGGATGCTGCGGCGGGGCGGGGGATCCGCCGGGGATCTTCCGTCGGCGACGGCCCCGGCGGGCGGTCGTTGTGGCGGACGGGCAGGTCGGGCGGGGCGTGGGCCGGGCCCGGCGGTGGGAAAGCGTTCCCGGGTGGCCCGCGCGGCTGGGTAGCCTCGCGGGCATGAGGATCGGCATTGTGGGGGCCACCGGGCAGGTCGGTGGCGTGATGCGGCAGGTGCTGGCGGAACGGCAGTTCCCGGCGGAGCAGCTGCGGCTGTTCGCTTCCGCCCGGTCGGCGGGGCGCACCCTGCCCTGGCGCGACGGCGAGGTGACGGTCGAGGACGCGGCCACCGCCGACTACTCCGGCCTGGACATCGTGCTCTTCTCCGCCGGAAAGGGCACGGCGAAGGAACTGGCGCCGCGCGTCGCCGCGGCCGGCGCGGTCGTCATCGACAACTCGTCGGCGTTCCGGACGGACCCGGACGTCCCGCTGGTCGTCGCCGAGGTCAACCCGCATGCCGCGACGCACCGCCCGAAGGGCATCATCGCCAACCCCAACTGCACCACGATGGCCGCGATGCCGGTGCTGCGCCCGCTGCACGCCGAGGCCGGACTGGTCGCGCTGGTCGTCTCGACGTACCAGGCGGTCTCCGGCGCCGGCCTGGCCGGCGTCGCCGAGCTGGACGAGCAGGTCCGCAAGGTCGCCGAGCAGGCGACCGGGCTGACCTTCGACGGCGCGGCCGTGGAGTTTCCGGCGCCGCGGGTGTTCGCCCGGCCGATCGCGTTCAACGTGCTGCCGCTCGCCGGCTCGGTCGTCGACGACGGCTCCGAGGAGACCGACGAGGAGCAGAAGCTGCGCAACGAGAGCCGCAAGATCCTGGAGATCCCGGGGCTGAAGGTGTCCGGCACCTGCGTCCGGGTCCCGGTCTTCACCGGCCACTCGCTCCAGATCAACGCCCGCTTCGCGCGGCCGATCACCCCCCAGCGGGCCCGCGAACTCCTCGACGGCGCGCCCGGGGTGGCGCTGGCCGAGGTCCCGACGCCGCTGACCGCCGCCGGCCAGGACCCGACGTACGTGGGGCGGATCCGGGCCGACGAGACGGTTGAGCACGGCCTCGCCCTGTTCTGCTCCAACGACAACCTCCGCAAGGGTGCCGCGCTGAACGCGGTGCAGATCGCCGAACTGGTCGCCGCCGCGCGCTGACCGGCGGCCCTGTCCGCGCCGGAGGTCGAACGCCCGCCTTCGCGGAAAGAGTGGCTGTTCCGCGCCGGATGGCCACTCTTTCCGGGAGTCTGTGCGGATGTGCCAGGCTGGCGGGGCGCCGTGCCGGCCTGCGGGGCGCTGCGTCGGGTTGGATGGAGGCGACATCCACGACGCGACGCGGAGGCTTCGATGGCGGACGAGACCGAGCGGCAGGCCCTGACCGACCTGGTCGCCGGCCGGTGGCTGGGCGTGCTGGCGACCGTCAAGCGGGACGGCCGGCCGCAACTGTCCAACGTGGTCTACGCCTTCGACCGGGAGCGGATGCTGATCCGGGTGTCGGTTACCGACGGGCGGGCGAAGACGGCCAACCTGCGCCGCGACCCCCGGGCCAGCTTCCACGTGAGCAGCGAGGACGGCTGGTCGTACGCGGTCGCCGAGGCGCGCGCCGAGCTGACCCCGGTCGCGCAGCGCCCGGACGACCCGACGGTCGAGGAACTGGTGGGGCTCTACCGGGGGCGTGCAGGGCGAGCACCCGGACTGGGAGGACTTCCGGGCCGCGATGGTGGCCGAGCGCCGGCTGGTGCTGCGGCTGTACGTCGAGCGCCTCTACGGCATGGCCCCGCGCGGCTGACCCGCTCCGCCCGCCCGGTGCCGCCGTGGCGTTACCCCGCCCCGAGGGGCGGGTAGACGGCGGTGCCGACACCGAGAGGGGAGCACCATGACAACGGTCGGAGAGTTCATGACGACCCGGTTGGTGACGATGAACGGCAACGACTCACTCACGGCCGCGGCGCGGGAGATGCGCGACAGCGCCATCGGCGACGTGGTGGTGACCGACGGCGACGCCGTGGTCGGCATCGTCACGGACCGGGACATCACGGTCCGGGCCGTGGCCGAGAGCATGGATCCCAGTTCGACCAGGCTCAACCAGATCATCAGCCGCGACGTGGTCACGGTGAGCCAGAACGACGACGCGGTGGCCGCCGCCGACCTGATGCGCACGTACGCCGTACGCCGCCTGCCGGTGGTCGACGACGGCCGGCTGGTCGGTCTGGTCTCGATGGGCGACCTCGCGGTCGAGCGGGAGCCGCAGTCGGTGCTGGCGGACATCAGCGCGGACGACCCCAACAACTGACCGTCCGCCGCGGCGCGCCGGCCCCCTCCGCCCGAGGGGGCCGGCGTCGCGTCTCGGTGGACCGGCCGGCCCCGCTCACCCGATCCGGGCGAGGTTGACCCCGCCCCGCGCGGGGACCCTTCTGCTGCGTCGGACGCCGCGATCGACGGGAGGGGGCGACCCGATGACGGACGTGACCAGGTTCTTCGAGGGGCTGCACCGGCGGGGGTACGAGCCGCTGCTGGCCAAGACGTCCGGGACCCTGCGGTTCGACCTGCAGGAGGGGGCGCAGACCACGCACTGGCTGGTGGCGATCGACCGGGGAAACCTGCGGGTGAGCCAGGAGAACCGGGAGGCGGACACGGTCGTCGGGATCTGCCCGGAGCTGTTGGAGAAGCTCGCCTCCGGCCGGGAGGACGGCATCGCGGCGTGGCTGCGCGGGGACATGACGGTGACCGGTGACGTCCGACTGGTCGTGCAGGTGGAGCGGCTGTTTCCCGGGCCGCCGGACAGTCACGGGCCGCGCCGGGTCTTCGAGAGGGAGGCGCGCTGATGGCACAGACCAACACGATCCGGATCCTGGACGGCAGCACCTTCGTGGTCTCGGAGGACACCGGCGACATCGAGGCGACGCCGAGCGAGCCGACGGGGCTGTTCTCGCTCGACACCCGGTTTCTGTCGAAGTGGGTGCTGACGGTCAACGGGGAGCGGCTGACCGCCCTGTCGTACGACGACCTGCAGTACTACGAGGCACGGTTCTTCCTGGTGCCGGGCATGGCCACCCACTACATCGACGCGAAGCTGTCGGTGGTCCGGGAGCGGACCGTCGGCGGCAGCTTCCACGAGCAGTTGACCATCCTCAACCACGACGAGAAGGCGGTCGACCTGGAGGTCCGGATGGACGCCGGCTCCGACTTCGCCGACCTGTTCCAGGTCAAGGACGAGATCGTGCACAAGAAGGGGGAGATCTACTCCGAGGCCGAGCCGGACCGGCTGCGGCTGGGCTACCGGCGGGGCAACTTCACGCGGGAAACGATCATCACCTCGTCCAAGCCCGCCCGGTACGACCGCGACGGCTTCGCGTACAGCATCCACCTCGAGCCGAACGAGCAGTGGGTGGCCGAGATCGACGTGCGGACGTACGCGCTGGGCCTGGGCGGGCGGGACCTGCGGATGGGGCTGCGCGCGCACGGCGGCGAGCGGGTGGCCCTGGAGCACGACCTGCGGGAGTGGGTCGCCAACGCGCCGAAGGTGAACGCCGAGTGCGAGCACGTGCAACGGACGTACCGGCGGAGCCTCGTCGACCTCGCGGCGCTGCGCTTCTCGCCGCTGTCGCTCGGCGGGGCGACACTGCCGGCGGCGGGCCTGCCCTGGTTCATGACGATGTTCGGCCGGGACAGCATCCTGACCTGCCTCCAGGTGCTGCCGTTCGCCCCGGCCCTGTCCAGCACGACGCTGCGCATCCTCGCCTCGTTGCAGGGCACCCGGTTCGACGACTTCCGGGACGAGGACCCGGGCCGGATCCTGCACGAGATGCGGTACGGCGAGACCGCCGCGTTCGAGGAGCAGCCGCACTCGCCGTACTACGGGACGGCGGACGCCACCCCGCTGTTCGTCGTGCTGCTCGACGAGTACGAGAAGTGGACCGGTGACGTGGCACTGGTCAAGGAGCTGGAGCGGGAGTGCCGGGCCGCGCTGAGCTGGATCGACGACCACGCCGACCTGGTGGGCAACGGTTACATCTGGTACGAGCGGCGCAACACGGACACGGGTCTGGAGAACCAGTGCTGGAAGGACTCCTGGGACTCGCTGTCGTACCGCGACGGCCGGCTGCCCGGCTATCCGCGGGCCACCTGTGAACTCCAGGGCTACGCGTACGACGCGAAGATCCGGGCGGCGCGGCTGGCCCGCGAGTTCTGGCAGGACCCGGCGTACGCGGAGCAGTTGGAGCGGGAGGCGGCGGAGCTGAAGGAGCGGTTCAACCGGGACTGGTGGGTCGAGGACGGGGAGTACTACGCCCTGGCGCTGGACCCGGAGGGCCGCCCGCTGGACGTGCTCAGCTCGAACATCGGCCACCTGCTGTGGAGCGGCATCGTCGACCCCGCCCGGGCCGAGAAGGTCGCGCAGCACCTGGTGGGGCCGCGGCTGTTCTCCGGCTGGGGCGTGCGGACGCTGGCCGAGGGGGAGGTCCGCTACAACCCCATCGGCTACCACAACGGCACGATCTGGCCGTTCGACAACTCGTTCATCGCGTGGGGGTTGCGCCGGTACGGGTTCGCCGAGGAGGCCGCGACCATCGCCGACGGCATCCTCGCCGCCGCCCAGTACTTCGACGGCCGGCTGCCGGAGGCGTTCGGCGGGTACCCGCGCGAGCTGACGAAGTTCCCCGTGGAGTATCCGACGGCGTGCAGCCCGCAGGCCTGGTCGACGGGTACGCCGATGCTGCTGCTGCGCACCATGCTCGGCCTCGAGCCGCACGAGGGCCACCTGGGGGTGGAGCCGCGCTTGCCGGTCGGCATGGGCCGGATCGAGGTGCTGGACATCCCCGGCCGCTGGGGCAGGGTGGACGCCTTCGCCCGGGGCCGGCTCGACCTGCACCAGTTGGCCGCCTGAGCCGCCCCCGCCGCCGGCGTCGCCAGTGTCGTCGGCTCCGGCGGCGGGGGCCTCTCGGACCGGGCACCCTCCCACGCGGAGGGCGCCCGGTCCGTCGCGATGCGTGAACACACCGTCCCCGGCGCCCCGACCCTCGCCGTACGCGACCTCGGCGGGGCGCAGGTGACCAGGTCGCTGGCCGCCCGTCAGGCCGGGGCCACCGCGAGCAGATGGCAGCTCGCGCCCAGCACGGCCGGGTCGGACTCGACCGCCCGGGCGCAGTCGACCGCGTCCCGGAACAGTCGCTCGGCGGGCCCGACGTCGAGCGCGTCCAGCAGCGGCCACAGCGGCCCCTCCACCCCGTACAGCCGGGGCGCCGGCAGTCCCGCCGCGGCGAACTCGGCGACGAGCTCCTCCGGGCGGTGGAAGTAGGCGGTGGTGAATCCGGTCCTCGGGTCGTTGACGCCGGTGGCGTGGGTGGCGAGCACCGCCGCCCGGGTCACCTCGTCGACCCGGCCCTGGCGGGCGAGGTCGATGATCTGGGTGCTCCGGCTGATCGCCGCCGCCATCACCGGGCCGCCCGGCCGGGTGACCCGGGCCGCCTCCCGCAGCGCCGCGACCCGGTCCTTGCGATCGGTGAGGTGGTAGAGCGGGCCGAGCAGCAGGGTGGCGTCGGCGCAGCCGCCAGCCAACGGCAGCCGGCGGGCGTCGGCGACGCCGGCGGGCACCGCCGGGTGGTTCCGGCGCGCGGCAGCCGCGTGCGCCGGAACCAGGTCGAGCAGCCGCACCCGGTACCCGTACGCCGCCAGCCACCCGGCGTACGCCCCCGGGCCGCCGCCGACGTCGAGCACCGTGGCCGGTGCGGGGGGCAGCGACCGGGCCAGCAACTCCGTCGTACGGGCGAACTCCAGCCGCCCCTGTGGCGTGCGGTGCAACCGGTCCGCCTCGGTGTACACGTCCGTGTAGTAGCGCACGATGTCCGGCTCGGCCGGTCGACGCGGTGGCATGCGTCGATGGTGCCGACGGCGGCGGATGCTGTCGCCCCGATTTCGTGCGGGTGCTGCGGGACCGCGGCCGGTCCCGCTCCTCGGCCGCGCCCGCCGAAACCGGCGTCGGCGCCCGGGCGCGGCCGGCGCTGGCGTACCCTCGGCCGGTGCTGCTCGACGCCGACGCCGAGAACGAGGTCGCCTACCGGCTCTGCCAGATCCTCGGCCGGGCCATCCTGCCGGTCGACGGGCCCGCGGGCTCCGGCACGGCGTTCCTCTTCGACGCCGGCCCGGCGGGCGAGCACCTGCTCACCGCCGACGCGCTCACCCATGCCCCGGCCGGCGAGATCGTGCTGCGCGGCAGCGTCACCGAGCCGACCGGCGTGGCAGGCCACGCCGTGGACCTGGCCGACCTCGCCCCGGCCTGGGCCCACCGCCCGGACATCGGGGCCGCGATCCTGCCGATGGCGGTGCTGCACGAGCATGCGCGGGAGCGGGGCTGGCGCTGGCGTACCCAGCACGTCACCGAGGGCCTCGCCGCCGGGGCGGACCGGATCGCCCGCCTCGGCCCGCAGCCGTCCTCGGCGTTCGTGCTCGCCCACGGCGTACGGGAGGACCCCGCCACCCGGCGGCCGCTGGAGCTGGCGATCGAGCGCGTCGTCCGGGACGGGGACGCGGTCCGCCTCGACGCGGAGCTGCCCGACGGGTACGTCGGCGCGCCCGTGTTCGCCGTCGACACCGACCTCGACGGCGACCTGGAGGTGCACTGCCTGGGGCTCGTCCTGCCCGGCGACGGCGGCCACCTGCTGGCCACGTTCGACCGGATCCGCGCGGCGCTGCCAGGCTGAATTCGGGTCGAGGCGGTGGCAGTCGCGCCGGTAGGGTGCGCGCCATGCCCTCCTCGCCGCGCCTCGAACAGATCACCCCGGACACCGTCGAGGCCGCGTGCGAGCTGCGCGTACGGCCGGACCAGGAGCACCTGGTCGAGCCGGTCGCCACGTCGCTGGCCGAGGCGTACGCGTGGGGGGAGATCGCCTGGCCCCGGCTGGTCTACGACGGCGACGAGCTGGTCGGCTTCCTGATGGGCTTCTTCCGCATCCAGTGGCGCCCGGACGACCCGACGGACCTGCGGTCCGGGCTGTGGCGGCTGAACATCGCCGCCGACCGCCAGGGGCGCGGGTACGGGCGCTTCGCCGTCCGGGCGGTCTGCGAGGAGGCGCGGCGGCGCGGGGAGACCACCGGGGAGCGCGCTGGGGCGCGCAACTTCGGGGAAGTTGCGCCCTCGACGCGCGGCGGAGGCGACATCTTCGGGGAAGTTGCGCGGATGGCGCCGGACACCCGCTGATCCCGGCAGGCTGGTGCCTCATGGACAGGAAACTGGTGGCCGACTGGATCGCGGCCTACGAGCGGGCGTGGCGGACGCCGGGGACGGACGCGCTCGCCGGCATCTTCACCGAGGACGCGAGCTATCGGCAGGGGCCCTACCGGACACCGGTCGTCGGCCTGCCGGCGATAGCCCGCATGTGGGAGGCGGAGCGCGACGGCCCGGACGAGGTGTTCCGGATGACCGCCGAGGTCGTGGCGGTCGAGGGTGACACGGCGGTGGCGCGGCTGGAGGTCCGGTACGGCGACCCGGTCGCCCAGGAGTACCGAGATGTGTGGATCATGCGTTTCGCCGGGGACGGGCGGTGCCGCTCGTTCGAGGAGTGGCCCTTCTCGCCGCCGGAGCGGACCGCCGCGGGATAGGTGTGGGACTGGGCCAGGGCTGTCCGGTCCGGGCAGCGGTCGCTGCTGTCCGCCCGTCCATGGCATGATCGCGGACCGTGCGCCCCACTCGCGTCCTGCTGACGGTGTCCGTCGGGACCGGCGCGCTGTCGGCCCTGGCGGCGCTGCTCTCCGCCGAGCGGGCCGCCGCGCAGTACGGTCTCGCCGCGTCGGCCGCGCTGGTCGGGTACGTGCTGCTCGCCCGGCCGGCAGTGCCGCGGGCACGCCCGGCGCTGGCTGCCGGCGTCGGGCTGTTCGCGGTGCTCATGGTCGTGAGGCTCTGGTGGCTGCCGGAACAGCCGGCCGATATCCGCTGGATGACCCCCTTCTACGCGCCGATGGACGGCGGCGGCGCGTCCATGGGTCCGGTCCAGGTTCCGCCGACCATCCTGGACCAGTGGCGGCAGGCGATCGACCAGGAGCGGCTCGCCGCCGTCGGCCTGTTGCTCCAGGTGCTCTGTCTCGCGGTGGCGGTGATCGCCCTACCTGTTCGGCGGGGGTCGAAGGGCACTTGGCTGGCCGGGGTCGTCGCCGTACTGCTGCTCGCCGTGGTCGGCGTGAACGTCTGGTCCCGGGTCGACGGCGCCCCGCTGCTCGGCCTGCTCGGGGCCGGGTGGCCGGCGTTGCTGGCCACCCTGGCGGCGGCGGGGACGCTGGCGCTGTCGGGTGCGCGCGCCGACCGGGCCGCGCTCGTGCCGCTCGGGGCGTTGCTGATCGCGCTCTCGTCTGCCGTCATCCTCGACGACCTGACCAACATCTGGTCCACCTGGTGGAGGTTCACGAACAGCAGTGACGATGCCTTCCTGGAGGCTGGCGTCGCCGTGTCGGCGGCCCGCTCGGCGGGCATGTCGGCCGTCGGCTGGGCGGACGTGTCGGCGGCGCTCCGGACCGGCATGGCGCTCGCGGGGACCGCGTTGTTCGCGGTCGGGGCCGTGACCGCCTCCCGCGACGCCGAACCGGTCTAGCCTCGCCCGCTCGGCTCGCCGTCGTCCCGCCAGCGCAGGATGGCGGGGACCAGCGGGTCGGACATGTCCAGCACGATGTCCGCCCGGTCGAGCGGTCGCACCTCCGCCCGGTACAGCGCCTGCCCCGGCAGGTACCGGCCGCGGTAGCGCTGCTCGACGACGGCGGCCGACCCGAACAAGTCGAGATCGCGTACGAGGGCGCGTCGCAGGGTCACCTCGGGCTCGACGTGCAGGTAGAGCGTGACGTCCCAGAAGTCGCGGAGTTCTGGCCGGAGCAGGAACACCCCGTCGAACAGCAGGATCGCGTCCTTTCGCGCCCGCTGGCGTCGCGGCGACGCCGGCTCGTCGGCCCGGTGGTCGTAGGTTCCGGGCAGGTACTCGCCGTCGCCTCCGGGGCCGAGCGGACGCAGCACCGACCCGACGATGGCGTCGTGGTCGAACGAGTCCAGGTAGTAGCCCTCGGGAGCCAGGGAGCCGCGCCGCCGCCGGACGGCAGCCGGCTGGTGGAACCGGTCGACGCTGAGCCGGATCACTTCTCGCTGCGCGCCCAGCCGGTCGGCCAGGTCGTCCGCCAGGCGGGTCTTCCCCGCCGCGTCCGGGCCGTCGACGGCAACCCGCAGGGTGTGCGGTACCCGCCGGCGCATGAGTTCGTCGGCCAGGCGCGCCAGCAGTAGCTCACGTTCCATGCGTACCACCCGCCGAACGTAATGCGGCGCCCGTTCGGCGGATGAGCGCCCAGCCCAGGAACCGGTCGAAGAGCTGCGCGGGCTCCGGCCCGTCGTGCGGGTTGAGTCGGTACAGCTCGTCGGCCGCGTCGTGGAGTTGCCCGCCGAGGTAGACGAGTAGCGCGACGCGGTCGCGCGCGTACTCGTGGAGGAGGGTGAGTCGGGCGGTGGCGCAGGGCCAGGGTGCGGCGCAGGCGCGGCACAGCCACAGCGGGCGGATCGGCAGGTGCGGGCGTGGCGGGCTCACCAGTGCCCGCCGTTGGCCCGCCAGGTCTGCGCCGGGGTGAGCCGGCCGACGCGACCGATCTGCGGGTTGGCGCGGCTCGCCTCGTCCCGCGGGCGGCTGTTGCGTCGGGTGTTGGTGCTCGGGTGGCCGACTGCGCGCGAACCTTGGTATGAAACGGCCCCTCCAGGGGCCACTTGGCACCAAGATTCACATGGCTCAGTCGGGACTGGCGCGTGGCGGTCGGGGCAGGTGGCCCAGCGCAGGCCGCAGGAGCACCAGCGCCGCCACCCGCGCCAGGTGCGCCGGTGGCGCGGGGCGAGGGGGATGGGCTGGGCGTCGCGTCGCCGGCGCGGCCACATCTCAGCGCCGCCCATCGGGTACGCGCGCCGGCCGTTGCGCGCGGGCCACCAGGTCGTCGACGGTCCGGTCGGTCATGCCCCGGGTACGCAGCACGGCCCGCCCCCACCGGTGCAGCCGACACGGGTACGGGGTGAGGTCGCTGCGGCACAGCTCGCCGGCCGGCCACGACTCCGGCCCGTGCTGCAGCACGGCCCGCACGGCGAGCTGCACGTGCTGCTGCGTCACGTACGGCGGCACCGGCACCTCGCCGAGCACCCTCTCCACCGCGTCCACCGGCTCCTCGACCGTTGACTTCACGCCGTTCCCTCCCTCGTTTCTGGGATTGCGGCACCGGAGCGGGCGGGGGCAGTCAGCCGACTATTGCCGCCGACCGGTGACCCGGCACCCGCCCCGGGCCTGGGATTGAGCCTCGCGCTCGACCTCTGGGTCCGGTAGTGACTACAGTCGGTACAGGTGCCGCACAGTTGCGGCACAGATGCCGCACCGGCCAACCAGCCAGGGAGATTCCGGTGACCGCGATTCGCCGATGGTCGGGTCGGGAGACCAGGGCGCTGCGTGAGGCGCTGAGGATGAGTGTCCGTGCCTTCGCCCCGTACCTCGGTGTCAGCGAACGCGCGGTATCGAAGTGGGAGGCGGGTCAGGCCATCCCGGGGCCTGAAATGCAGGCCGCCCTGGACACCGCCCTCCATCGTGCCGCTCCCGAGGTCGTGTCGCGGTTCCATCTGCTGACTCAGGCCGCCGATGTCCAGACACTGCTGGCCCCCACCAGCGGTGCTCCCGCCGAGGTGTCGGCGCCGGCCGTCGATGACGAGCTGGACGCCTTGGAGCTTGCTCGCCGCGTCAAGGCCAGCGACGTCAGCGACGAGACGTTGGACCGGTTGGAACGGGTCGTCGACGAACTGGCGATGGCGTACGCCCGGACGTCCCCGCAGCAGCTCATCGTCCGGGTACGCCAGCACTTGGCCTATCTCCGGCAGCTTGTCGACGGTCGCAAGACCCTGCGGCAGCACCGGCGACTGCTGGTGGTCGGCGGATGGCTCTCCCTGCTCGGTGCCACCCTGCACATCGACCTGCGGCAGCGGGCGGCCGGGGGCGCGAGGCTGGACACCGCCATGCGACTCGCCGCGGAGGCCGGACACGACGAACTGGCGGCCTGGTGCGTCGAGACCCGGGCGTGGGACGTGCTGACGGACGGGAACTACCGCGAGGCGGTCGACCTTGCCCGGCAGGCGCAGGAAATGGCTCCGCACGGCAGCTCTGCCCACCTCCAGGCGACCACGCAGGAGGGGCGGGCCCAGGCGCGTATGGGCGAGCCGGTTGAGGTGCGGCGGTGCCTGGACCGACTCGGCCGACTGGTGGCACCGCTGCCGGCTCCAGAGGGGCCGGAACACCACTACCGTTACGACCCGAACAAGGCGCTCTCGTACACCGCCACCACCTTGTCCTGGGTAGGCGACCCGGCGGCGGAGGGCATGGCCCGAGAGGCGATCGCCGAACTGGAACGAGCGTCGGACGGGGTACGTCGCCCTCGCCGGATCGCGTCGGCGAAGCTTGACCTCAGCCTCGCCCTGTTGAGCGTGGGCAAGGCCGACGAGGCCAGCGGAACGGCACTCGCCGCGATCTGTTCCGGCCGAATCGTGCCGTCGAATCGTTGGCGCGCGGCGGAGGTGGTGACCGCCGTGGAAGCGAGCGGCATCTGTGAGGCGGCCGAACTACGCGACGCTTTCGAGGCGTACTGCCGGTAGCCAACTGAGACCAGGTGCCGGCGGTACGAGTGGACGCATACCGTCCCGCTCCGAATCGGTGCTTCCTGAAGTGCGCCCGGCAGGATTCGAACCTGCGGCCTTGGGATTAGAAGTGGTATTCAGGCCCTGGTCCCTGCTTTCAGTAGCTTACCTGGCTGCGAAAACTCTCGCTCTGGCCATCTCTTCTTTCTCTGGCAGCCTGCATTTCGCACCACGAATAGCTCCATGGTCGGCAGGCTGCGGGCCGAGTGAATGGCGTTGGCGGCATTACTCGCTGTAATCTCCAGCGTCCTGCAGGGGTCGGGTGATGCCGATGAGCGCGTGCCGATGAGCGAGCCCGTTCAAACTTTCTGTACGTCTATCAAGGCGGCCCTGACGGGCCGCACGCGCCGCCGCCTGGGCGCGCGCCGGCCGCTCTGCCGCTGTCGCTCTGCGGCCGTCACGCCTGACGCCCGGCGGCTGGCGCGGAGAGCAGGGAGCCCCGGGGCCGCCGCAGACGGGATAGCGGGCAGAGTGGTGGAGGTTCGGCGGCAGCCGGCCGCGCCGCGCCTGAGCAGCGCGGCGCAGGAAAGGACACGCCGGGTTCGCGCGGCAAGCCCCAAGCATGGGGGCGGTGGCCGCGCGAAGCATGCCGGTCGTCCAGGAGCCGGCTCCATAGCCGATCAGGTCAGGTCAACCGCTCACCTGGGAGGGGGAGGGGTGGCCGCCGGTGGCCAATTCCGACCTCGGGAGCCGGGTCCGTGCCGGGCGAGCTTGGGTCAACTGCGCCACTGTGGCGGTGTCCGCCGACCGAGGGCGCGGTCGGTGTGACACACGAGAGCCGACTCAGCCTTGATCCACCGACGCGGTTGGCGGCGGTCACCGGTTGATCATTTCGATGTCGGGGTGAGTCGGCGGGTGTGTGGGAGCCGCCGATCGTTGGTCGGCTTGCTCCAGTCGTGTTTGTGCGGT